>JADGAM010000087.1 GCA_015232015.1 Oligoflexia bacterium
TTAATAAACTGAATCAAGAAGATGATTATAAAAGTTTAGCAATTTATGCTTCTATTCTTTTTCTTCAAGGAAAAAGCAGCGAAGCACTTACTTATTTTAATATGGCCTATAAAATGGGTAAGAGACATTATCTAAAACATTTAGGTACTAGAAAGTTTTTCTTTGAAGATATTGAGGGAATTTACTTTTTGTTAGTTTTGATTGCAGATAAAGGTTCTGAAAATTTAAAAATAGCAAAAGATGTTTTGAAAGATGCTGCCGTTAAATCAGAAAATAATTCGCAGTTAACTCTTCTTCTGAAGTATTTTCAAGAATTAGTAGTATATTTAGATGACAATTATTCTTACATTAAAGGTAATACTATTTATTATGATAATCATTCCAGTGATCATAATCATCCTATTTATCAGATTTTAAGTTTACTCATCGGATATTGGATTGATCGAGATTCACTAAAGAAAGAAGGAAATAACTTTAAGAAACTTTTTAGTTCTTCATATAAACATTTTCCAGGATTTGCCAGAATTTTAACAGAGATAGTGGTTTCTTTATTTACAGAAAAAAGTGAAATTGAAAAGTTTGGGATTCAAGAATATCAAAACTACCAACAATATTTATTACAAACTAAAGATATGTATGCCATCTCTTTTTTAAATATTGTTCCAATTAAAGAATATTGGGAAATGTCATTAGATGCATTAGAAAAATTATATCCTGAAAGTGCTGAGAACAATATTTTTGAAGTAAAATCATTTACAGCTGATGGATATCGCTTGCTGTGGTTGATACATACTCCCTCCTCTTCTGTAATAGGTGTACTAGAGCAAAAAATGGGTAAAAAAGGACAGTGGAGCAAAGGTCGACCTGTTTCTCTCGAACGTCTAGCAAAGGGCGGACCAGATCTTGATTATGTTACTGAAAAAGATAAAAAAGTTATGGCCACAATTGGTAAACATCAGGTGAGCACTTACTATGGGTACTACCACAAAGAAGAATATTCATTTTCACAGGAAAAAGCTTTAGAGGCGCTAATTGGACATCCCAACGTTATAGATAGCGATACTAATACTCCTTTGGAATTATTAAAAGGTTCAGTAGATTTACTAGTGCTAGAAAAAGATAATAATTGGGTAGTAAGTTTATCTGTTGAAAAAGGCAGATCTTCGACTATTTTACAAGCGGAGATAGAGGGTAGTAATCGTTATCGAGTGATTCATTTTAATGAAGAGGCATTACGTTTGTCGCAAATTTTAGGGTCTAATAATAAATTAGTAATTCCTGCAAGTGGAAAAGAAAGATTGCAACTTTTGTTAAAACCAATCTCTGCTAAAATTCCAGTACAATCAAATGTAGCTTACTATAATCATAATGGGGAAAATAATGAAAAAGAGATAAATGAAAGTGTTATCACTACAGAGGCAGATACGACATTAAATGTAACCATTACACCTTTACCTTTAGGAAATGGAATAACCATTAAATTATTCTTTCGACCTTTCGGTAATGAAGGGCCATATTTTAGACCAGGACAGGGGTTACAAGTTCAGCAAGCCCTTATAAATGGAAAATTTTTACGAGTTCAACGAAATCTTCAAGAGGAACGACAACTGGCCTTGCGGCTAATCTCTTCAATTGAACAGTTAAGCATGACTAATAAAGGAAATGATGAGTGGATATTTGAAGAACTTGACGAAGCGTTGGATGTTATTAATGCTCTTCAACTATCTTCATCTTCGCTTCCAATTAAGTGTTTGTGGCCTTCAGGTCAGAAATATCAAATATCAGCTGGCATTGGTCCACAAAATATGACCTTGAAAATATCCGAGAGAAAAGGAGAAAAAGGTAGCAGTGCCGCTCAATGGTTTTCTCTTGAGGGAAAGCTACAAATAGATGAAGAACAAGTAATTGAATTAAAGACCTTACTCGATTTATTAGACTCTACTAATAATACTAATACAGATTCATCTGCCAGCGCTTCAACTAGTCGTTTTGTTAAAATGGGAGAGCGATCATTTATTGCTCTTACTGAACATTTCAAGCGTCAGTTGGCAGAATTAAAAACCCTTACTGAACAAAATCATGGGAAAATTGGTTTTCATCCGCTTTCTTCATATGCACTAAAAGATTTATTTGATGAGGTAAATAAGGTTGGTAAATTTAGTAGCGATAAAAAATGGATCAAATTAAAAGAAAAATTGTTAAATGCTGAGAAATATAATCCTAGTGTACCATCAACTTTACAAGCTGAACTTCGTGACTATCAAGTAGAAGGTGTACAATGGCTATTACAGTTGGCCCATTGGGAAGTAGGAGCATGTTTGGCCGATGATATGGGGCTGGGAAAAACTGTGCAAGCATTAGCGCTAATTTTAGAATATGCTTCAAAAGGTCCGGTATTAGTGGTGGCCCCTACATCAGTTTGTCATAACTGGGTACAAGAGTGTAATCGCTTTGCACCTGATTTAGAAGTCATTCTACATGCTCAGGAACGAAATGTAGAACGAATTAGTGCACTCACTTCTATGCAATTGTTAGTTACTAGTTATGGTTTATTGGTGCAAGATTGTAAAATATTTGAAGCAGTAAATTGGCAAGTTGTGATTTTAGATGAGGCACAATCTATAAAAAATGCTAATACCAAACGTGCTCATTCAGCAATGCAACTTTCAGCAAAAATAAGAGTGGTACTTACTGGAACTCCCATAGAAAATCGCTTGAGTGAATTATGGAGTTTATTTCGATTTATAAACCCTGGTCTTCTTGGATCTTTTGAATCATTTACAAAACGTTTTATAAGACCGATCGAAGAGAGAAAAGACCCAATTGCTAGGAGTGCTTTAAAAAAACTCATTCGTCCATTTATATTAAGACGTTTAAAATCGCAAGTTCTAGAGGAATTACCCTCACGAACTGAAAAAACAATTGTAGTTCCTTTTGATTCAAAAGGACGTGCCTTTTATGAGGCCTTGAGAGAAAAAGCTTTAGAAAAAATAAGTGACTTGTCTTCCTCTTTGTCTTCATCATCTGCCGAGTCCTCTTCAGCTGGAGAACAACAAAATCTACAAAAAATGCGCATACATATTTTAGCAGAGATTACGCGTCTTCGTAGGTGTTGTTGTCATCCAGCACTTGTCATGCCTGATGTGGAAATACCCAGTTGTAAATTACAAGCAGTTTGGGAAATATTAGAAGAGTTATTGCAAAACCATCATCGAGCACTGGTGTTTAGTCAATTTGTAGGATTTTTAGAGAAGGTGCAAGTATTGTTAAAGGAAAAAGGAGTTACTTATCAATACCTCGATGGAAGTACTTCTTTATCTGAAAGGAAAAAGCGAGTTGATGCTTTTCAAAGTGGTCAAGGGGAACTTTTCCTAATCTCTTTACGAGCGGGAGGAATGGGAGTTAATTTGACGGCAGCTGATTATGTTGTACATTTAGATCCTTGGTGGAATCCGGCAGTGGAAGATCAGGCGTCTGATCGCGCTCATCGTATTGGACAAACAAGACCTGTGACTATCTACCGGGTGGTGATGGAAGGAAGTATTGAAGAGAAAATATTAAAACTACATCAGAATAAACGAGACATTGCAAATGATCTTCTTGATGGTACAGATCTTAGTGGTAAACTTAATAATGAAGAATTGTTAGCATTGCTCAAGGGAAATGTATAATAAGAGGGTGTGTAGTTACTATGAAATTTTTTTCGACCATTCTGGACGAATAAATTTTGATTTTGGAAATGGAAGTTTGTTAACAGCAATCTCTTCAAAAAATGATGGTAAGTGACCACAAGGAATTAATTCTCCTTCAATCTTATTTGTGTCTGAATTTCTCCCTGATTGAACAAATCGATAGATATCTTTACAAATATATCTTTCATAGCGATCAATACCCAAACACTCGGTAATATGGCTTATTTTTCTACTACCATCGGAGTATCTGGTACATTGAACTATTATTTGCATTGCTGATGCCACCATCTTTTTTATAGCATCAGATGGAATTTTGATATCACCCATTAGGCATAAGGTTTCTAAGCGAGTACACACCTCTTGAGGTTTATTTGCATGTACTGTACCCATGCTACCATTGTGACCAGTATTCATAACATTCATTAAATCTAAGGCCTCTTCTCCTCTCACCTCTCCCAGAATAATTCGGTCAGGTCGAAGGCGCATAGCTGATCGGACTAAATCTCTAATGGTAATTGCTGTTATATCTTTGGCCTCATCAGCGTGCCTAGTTTCAAAAAATACTACATGTTCAGAGCGAATTTGTAATTCAGTTGAATCTTCGATTACGATTAAACGTTGGTGCTTGGGAATTCTAGCAGCGAGTACACTAAGTGCCGAGGTTTTGCCTGAACCAGTTCCACCAGAAACGATAATATTTTTACCTAAGTGAACACAGATATCTAAAAATCTGGCGGCATCTGGGCTAATGGAATTAAAATTAATTAAATCTTTTAGTGTTAATTTTTCTTTTGAAAATTTCCTTATAGAAATGGTAGTCCCTTGACGGGCCATAGGAGGTGAAACCACACAAATTCTAGAACCATTTGGCAGTCGTGCATCTAGAATAGGATTATTGGCATCAAATCTTTTTCCAACAAATTGAGCGATGGCCTTCATCGCAGCAGTTAAAGAATCCTCATCGGAAAAATGATTGGGAGTACGCTGTATTAACCCTGCCTTTTCAATATAAATTTCAGAAGGACCATTGATCATAATTTCAGTGACCTTATCATTTTCCATTAGATCTTTAATGGGCCCTAAAAATCTATAAATTGCATCTTCGTAAACCGAGCCAACTTGACGTCTGCTCATAAATAAACCTCCCTCACATTTCTTTATATCTTTATCTCTATTGTCTCTATTCTATTGTCTCTATTATCTCTTAGATACAATTTTACCAGAGGGAGGTGGGAACACTTAATACTAAATGGTGTTTAAAAAATTGCTTAATGAATCTTAATGAATATTGATAATTAACTAACAAAATATTATTTATTTATTTATTTAGATGCCCAACTTATTTTGCTTATTTAGGAATGGGAACTTAATTAGTCGCTGGCGCTTTCGCGCTAGCGGCTAATTAACGATTTGATTTTGTATTTTTAAATTTTGATATACTCGAACGTAATCGATTTCCATTTTCTGAGGAAAGATAGCATTGTCAATCCCATTCATTCCTCCCCAACTACCTCCAATAGCAATATTAAGTATTATGTGAAATCGTTGATCAAAGGGCCACTCGCTTGGTCCTTGTCCTTTATTATCGAAGGTAAAGTATAATTCACCATCTATGAAAAAATTAATTTTTAATTCATCCCATTCGATAATGTAATCATGAAAGTTTGTTGTTGCATCTGTAATAATAGTGGAGTTGCCTTTTTGAGTGCCTTTTAGGTGATTAAAAGCACCAGTATGAACAGTTCCATGGATTTCATTTTGAGTACATCCGACATGTTCCATAATATCGATTTCTCCGCTACTAGGCCAATTACCATAGGCCCAATCAGTAGGAAGCATCCATATAGCGGCCCATGTTCCTCTGCCTTTCGGAACCTTTGCTCGTACTACAATTCGTCCATACTTAAAATCACCCTTATGTTTACTCATAAGCCTAGCGGATGTATAATTAGCGCCATTATAAGATTCTTTTCTTGCCTCAATAATTAATTTGCCTTTTTCTACTCTAGCGTTTTCTAGACGAGAAACTGTATAAAATTGTGATTCATTATTTCCCCACCCATGTCCTCCAACATCATAACCCCATTTGGTACTATCAGGAGCTCCTTCCTTATCAAACTCATCTTGCCAGACTAAATCCCAATGCACTTTCTTAGGAGTTGCGGCAGAAGTTTCGGTGCTGCTGACTTTTGAATTAGAGGTAATAAAAATCAAGATTAAAAATGCTAGCAGTGATAAATTTTTCATAGATTTATTTCCATACTCTCTTTTGTTTCGCAATTATTATGAATTTTAATTTAGTATATTTTATTTATAATTTTTACTTATACTAATTAGTTAAAATTCGCATTTTTTTAATAATAAAGCATCAAAAATTTTTATTTAAAATTTATATGTTAGTCTATAGCGAATAGTTTTTACCTAAGTTAGATAAAAATTCGTTAATTTAATAAGGAATGAGAACTTAGGAATGAGAACTTAATAACTTCCTATTTCTAATTATCATTATGAACAAAATATGAAGTTATGTTCATAATTCTTTATTTCTTTGTAATTTAAAGAATTAAATAAAATTATGATAGCGACAAATCGATTATTAAATTCAGTGCTAAATTCAATATTAAATTATTATTAAATTAACTATTAAATTAATTAGTGAAAAAATGTTTAGGAATACTTCATAAATGACTATAAGGTCTAAGCTTATCCTCATATTCTTAGGATTTATTATCCTTCCAACTTTAATTGGAATGGTGACCCTGTTTTCAAACTTAAACGATGTAGTTCGCGATATACGAATTAGTCAGCTAGAAAATATCGTTGATCTCGAACGTAGCAGTCTAGATACATTCTTTTTAGAGCGAAAAAATAGCGCTAAGCTTTTTCAAGCAAATCTAAATATGCAAGAAAATCTTTCAAAATTTTTAAAATACTCAGGAAAAAAACCAGGGACATCTTATAGTAGAGCAAATAGTAGAGCAAAAAAACGACTTCGAGAGATTATGAAAAATATGTATTCTACATACGGTTATTCCAAAGTTATGTTGCTTGATACTAGGGGTAAAATTCTACTTGTAGTTAACCAAACAGATGTTAGTTATAAAATTGATGATAATCCATCTAAAGATTCCTCAGACAAACTATCGGACAAACAACTATCGGACAAACTATCAAACCAACTATCAAATCCCGAAATTAATGCTTTTAAAGAGGGGCTAAACAAAATATATTTTAGCGGAATAGACAAAGAGTTGGATGATTATAATATGCATTGTGCTGCCCCTCTCTATTCTTCTTCAAACAATCTTTTAGGCGTAATAATTTTTGAGATCAATGTTAAAAGTATCTTTGATTTTCTTCGTTCAACAACGGGTTTAGGTAATACGGGTGAAACTTTTATAGGTATTCCTCATTCGCATGAAAAAAAGATAGAATTTATTAACCCATTCCACCTAGATCGCAATAAAACAATCCTGGCAAAAGATCTAATCAAAGAAAAGATTGCTCTACCTATGATACATGTGCTCCTTGAAAATCAAAATGGTTCAGGAGAAAGTATAGATTATCTTGGACATAAAGTACTAGCAGCATGGAGAAAGGTACCATCAGTGGGTTGGGGAATTGTAGCAAAAATTGATTCATCAGAGGCGTTCTCTCAAGTAGCAAAATTAAAAAAACGTTCTTTAGTAGCAGGATTGTTCATTATACTCTTTTACATAACAGCATTGTTTTTACTTTCAAAGTCTATTCTTTTTCCTCTAAGCTCTTTGCAAAAAGGGATGGAGATCGTTGGCCGAGGTCAATTGGGACATAGAGTGGGAACGAAATCAAATGATGAAATTGGAAGACTCTCGAGAGATTTTGATCTCATGTCTAAAAATTTGCAACAGATTACGGCCTCAAGAGATGAGTTAAATAAAGAAATTTTAGTACGAAAAAAAGCAGAAGAAGAGATATCAAAACTTAATAAAGAGCTAGAGCTGAGAGTTATTGAGCGTACAGCAAAACTTGAGGAAAGTAATAAGGAGCTAGAGGCCTTCTCTTATTCTGTCTCTCATGACCTTCGGGCACCACTAAGGCACATTCAGGGATTTGTGGAAATATTAACTAAAAATCTTGGACCCTCAATTGATGTTAAATCTCAAAGACACCTCTTAGTAATTAACAATGCTGCGATCAAGATGGGAGAACTAATTGATGATCTGCTAATGTTTTCAAGAATGGGTCGTGCGGAGATACAGCTAACAAAACTGAATCTAGAAAAACTTATATCCACATTAATACAAGATATGCATTTGGATACTGAAGAGCGAAACATAGAGTGGAAAATACATTCGCCAATGCCAGTAATATATTGTGATCCCTCGATGATTCGAATTGTAATGACAAATCTTATCTCAAATGCTCTAAAATTTACAAAATACCGTCAACACTCAATAATCGAAATTGGTATTAAAATGGAAAAAAATAATGAGACTATCTTTTTTGTTAAAGATAACGGAGTTGGATTTGATATGCAATATGTGAACAAGCTCTTTGGAGTATTTCAAAGACTGCATAAGATAGAGGAGTTTGAAGGAACTGGTATTGGATTAGCTAATGTAAAGCGGATAATAAATAGACATGGAGGCAAAATCTGGGCCGAAGGAATATTGAATGAGGGCGCTACCATTTACTTTACGCTTCCAAATCAAAAAATTACAGAAGGGGAAAATGAAAGAACTTAAAAGCATTTTATTTTATTAGTAGAAGACAACAATAAGCTCAATAAGCTATAAATTGTAAATTATAAATTATAAACTATATATTAATAAACTTTAATCTATGAATCAAATTCTTAAAATACTACATCTTGAAGATGATCCGATCTCCGCAGAATTGGTGAAGGAAAGACTTCTTAGCGATGGTCTTCGTTGCGAGATCACTCTAGTAGATACCAGAGAGGATTATCTGACCAAACTTGAAAGTCATGATTTTGATTTTGATATAGTTCTTGCAGACTATTCCCTCCCATCATTTGATGGATTATCAGCACTGGCCATGACAACTGAGAGATACCCTGATTTGCCTTATATATTTGTAACAGGACAAATGGGTGAGGAGATCGCAGTTGACTCTCTTAAAAAAGGAGCTACTGATTATGTAATGAAAGATAATCTTGCACGATTGTATCCTGCTGTAACTCGCGCCTTGAATGAGGTCAAAGTGAAGTTGAAGCAGAAAATAGCTGATCATAACTTAAGAAAGTTAAACCGAATCTACTCTGTACTAAGTGCAGGAAACCATCTTATCATCCGAAGCTCTAATAGAGAAATGCTTTTCGAGGGAGCATGTCGCATTTTAGTAGAGGAAGGATTGTTTATAATGTCATGGATAGGATTGGTTGATGAAAGTACTAATGGAGTAAAACCAGTTGCATTTTCAGGTTTTGATGACGAATACCTTAAGTGTATTAAAGTGTCTCTGGATGCTTCTTCTGATAAGAGCAACGGCCCGACAGGTTCTGCCGTTCGAAAGGGAAGGTATTTCTTTAATAACGATACTGAGAATGATCCATCCATGTTACCATGGAGAGATAAAGCATTGAAACACAACTATCACTCCAGCGCCGCTTTCCCTCTGATGTTTGATGGTAAGGCCATCGGGGCACTAACAGTCTATTCTTGTGAACGATTCTTTTTTGATGACAAGGAATTAAAACTGCTGGACGCATTTGCGGCAGATATCTCGTTTGCTCTTAAATCAATGGAACAAGAAAAACTTCGTAGGATTGCAGAATCAGGACGTCGTGATGCCGAAGCTGCAGCAGATGAACTTAGTGATAAACTCCAAAGCCTTGTTGAAGATGCTTTTGTGGGAGTTTATATTCTTCAGAATAATAAATTTGTGTATGTAAACCAGAGGCTGGCAGACATGTTAGGATATCATGTAGAAGAGCTTTTGATGTTAGAAAATGCTTACAGTTTAGTTCACCCAGATGATAAAAATATTGTTCAGGAAAATATTCGTAAACGTATAGATGGAGAAATACAAAATCTACAATATGAGTTTCGTGCGCTTAAAAAAAATGGAGATGTAGTATTTGTAGAAGTACTAAGTTCCTACACCATCTACCACATGATACCTTCTATCATTGGAAGTATTATTGACATATCTACACGCAAAGAGCTTGAGCAGCAGAAGTCTGATATGTACGCAATGATCACTCACGATTTCAAAGGCCCGCTCACTATAATAATGGGTTATTCAGATTTAATCATTACTACTATGGCAAATAAAGTTGATTTTACTGTACTAGATATGATTAAAGATATCCAATTCTCAAGTGTAAAGCTCTTACACATGATTGACGAGTTTCTATCACTTTCAAAGTTAGAATCAGCAAAACTCTCTCTTAACCTTCTTCCTATGAATATTTTTGATATTGTAAAGAAAGTTAGCAAAGATTTAAAAACTTCAGCAGCTGATAAGGGACTCTCAATAATAGAAGCATTTACAAATGGCAATTATATAGCAATGATAGACCAAATGCTGTTATATAGAGCTACTGCCAACCTATTACAAAACGCTATAAACTACACTCCCTCAGGGGGCACCATAACTCTCAAGATAGGAATTGTGACATCTAATAAAGAGACCGATAATAAAGAGACCGACCATCATGTTATGATCTCTGTCACAGACACAGGACCTGGAATATCTAGCTTTGAACGAGAAAAAATATTTGATAAATACTATCGTTCCTCTAAAGCTAGCAAGACAAAAGGATCAGGTCTTGGTTTGGCCATTGTTAAAACAGTGGCCGAGGCACATAAGGGAAAAGTTGAACTGGAGAGTGAGGAAGGTAACGGCTCTACCTTTAAGCTATTTATCCCTTGTTGTATGTAGCTTTAATATTCGTAACTGCCCATTATACGGTAATTTCCATTCCGAAGAGGGTGCTTTTCAATTTTTAACTGAAATATTTTAGTTAACTATATTTTTATTAATTGTTACTTCCTAAATGACAAAAAAATTCTCAATTGATTTCTCTATCCTTACTAAATTATAATAAGCGGAGAGGGAAATTAAAAGGCATTGGTATTTTCATAATAAATCGATAGATCATTTGTCCAACCCGATTAAAAAAAGGAAAATTAATGAACACTAACTTTAAAGTAATGAGCATTAATTGGCATATTAAATTGAAACTGAAGCAGTTAACTATTACTTTGCATCTCAATTTATTTTTCTTATTTACTTTATCTCTCATCTTAAATTTAATTTTTCTTTCTAACTCTCTATGAGATTCATCTTTTTCTTGCACAAATATTTGTTCCTGTCGTTGATCAATCAACGATTATCGCAACCCATTTGTCTGCAACATTGAAATGTAAGCATATGGGTTTATAAATGATCGAGTTTTAATTTTTTTCAAATGATGTATGCATTTTTAAATACTATAAGCGAAGTGATGAGTTGAGGAAATCAGTAGTGTTTTAGTCAAAATTTTAGAGTGGCAGTTATTCCTTATGACTAAATTGCTTAAAATATTAAGATAAAATTGACAACACAACATATATGTTGTACAATATATATGTTGTGTTCTATTCTTTCTGCAAAGGGTTGTTATGCCGATAAATGGAAAAAAGGTAATTAAGATCTTAGAAGATAAGGGATGGATAAAAGTTTCACAGAAAGGATCTCATGTTAAACTTAAAAAAGGTAATAAAATGACAATTGTTCCAGTTCACCCAAAAGATCTTTCCAAACCATTAATTAAAGCTATTGAAAAACAAACAGGAGAAAAAATAATATGATTCAATATCAGGCCAAAATAAGCAAATCTCATGATAGTTATACCGTCATTTTCCCGGATTTGCCGGGATGTTTTACTCAAGGTGAGACTTTAGAAGAAGCTATAAAAATGGCCAAAGAAGCATTAACTTTATTTTTAGAAGAAGCGAGAAATCCTAATTGGGAAATACCCAAAGCAAAAGATAGGCATGGTAAAAATTATCATTGGATTATCCCAGAATTAGAAGTGGCCATCCCTTTAATGATCCGACAAAAAAGATTGGATGCAGGACTAACTCAACAAAAATTAGCAAAAAAATTAGAAATTCCTTTTCAGCAATTACAGAAACTTGAAACTCCTCGCAAAAGTAATCCTACAGTACAAACTTTAGAAAAAATTTCAGAAGCATTAAATGGAAAGCTAGAAGTTAATTTAATTATCAATTCACACAGAACATCCATTAAGAAAATGCCTACTGCTTAATAAACTTAGTAAAACAATCTTATGTAAAAATCTTGGTAGTGGGCGGTTGTTATTGTTCTATAATTTTTATTTATTTTTTTCAGAATCAAACAAAATTCATCTATAAAATTTAATTTTTTTCTTCATAGTTATTACTAAATTTACTTTGCTTCCTTTTTTTAATTAACTTTTCCGATGAACAACTGATGCTAAAAAATATTTTAATTTATGAGGTATTTTATGTTAGTTAGACATCTCTGTTACAAAAAAATGGTTGCTCAAACATATCAGCAAACTATTTAAAATACAACCGAATGATTTAAACGTTAATATCTCTCGCGAAAGAATTTATAAAGAAAAAAAACAGAAATTAATTATTAGCAGGAATAGAATTGAGGCAGATGAGATGTGGAGTTTTGTTCAAAATAAAAAAAATGAACAATGGATATGGGTTGCATTTGATCCTGATACTAATCAAGTAGCAGCTTTTTATGTTGGTAACCGAGATATGGAAGCGGGAAAAAGATTATTGGATAAAATTCCAGAAGTTTATAAAACTAATACGCTTTACTTTACCGACAAATGTAGCTCCTATAATTTTATACCAGAAGATATGCATATTATTGTAAAGGAAGGTAACAGAGTAACTAATCACGTAGAGAGATTTTTCTGTACATTAAGACAGAGAGTTTCAAGACTTGTTAGATCGACTCTTGCATTTTCTAAAAAAAATGAAAATCATATTAACATTTTAAATTATAGGTGACGATATAGTGCATAGATTGGCCAAACTTCCACATCTTCAATTGTTGTTATTTTTTCCGATTTACAGAGTAAAACCTTTCTTAATTTTACTTTACGACTTTTAATGCTAAAGTCGATTAAGTTATGAACGTCAGATTTTCGAGGATTAGATGTATTTTTTATCTCTATAGCTGTAATTATCGAACCTTCATCAATGATCAAATCAATTTCTTTTCCTTTTTCTGTTTCATAATAATGAAAAAAATCACAATCAAATTTTCCAAGTTTTCTACGTTTTTCCAATTCACTAATTACAAATAGTTCAAGCATTTGCCCTTCCGACAATCTAACTCCTAATGATTGCGGAATTGATATATCTGAATAGTAATATTTACTGGATTTAAGTAGTCTCTTTGCAGGGCCAAACTGATGTCCAGTAATAGTGAATGCTAAGCGAGATGCTTCAAGAGCATTTAAATATTTTTTAGTTGTAGGGTGAGAAAGTCCACTTTCTTTAGCAACTGAACTAACATCAATTCTTGAACAAATTGATGTTGCTAAATAATTCATGCAACCATTTAATCCACGAGCGTCCACTATGTTTGAGATTAATAATAGATCTTTAGTAAAAAAAGTATTCTTATAATCTTTTAAAAGCGCTTTCTTATCTGCCTCATTATCATAAGTCATTACTTCAGGAAAGCCACCATACTCCAACCAGGAATCTAATTTTCTTCTGGCCTCATTGATTACTGTTTTTGATGGTTGATCTTTAAGAAAAGATCCAAGAGGAGGACCCATCTCCTCTCCATAACAGAGAGTAGGGCATTCACAGATTTTTATTCTTCCGGCCAATGTTTCAGTTCCTTTAGATAAAAGACCTAGTGAACTAGAGCCTGTCATAAAGACTTTTTGATGATAATTATCGATTCTATTTTTAACTGCAATTAATAATTTTGGTACTCTTTGAATCTCATCAACAATTATATCGCCTTTCGTATTTTCAAATACTCCTTTAGGATCAGTTTCCGCCATTTGAAAAAAATCAAAATCATCGAGAGTAATATAGTGTGCCTCTTTAAAGATATTTCTTAACAGTGTTGTTTTTCCTGCTCTACGTGCCCCTAAAAGTAACAGTGATTTTGATTTATTGAGTTTAAGCCATCGATCAATCATAAGCTAAACCTTTTTTATTGATTTTGAATAAAAGCAATTGGTTTAAGTTTGATTTTATTATAACGGCGTAATTTTGAAAGTCAATTTAATTTAAGAGGGCACTTTGAGCAGTAATGGCACTCGATTAATTTTTATGCAATGTTAGGGTTTATATGGAAGAGAGGAGAAGCTAAAAAAAATTAAAGTGCGATAAGGACTTGCTTTTTACTTTTTCTACCATCTAATACAGTCGATGAAGGTGTTGTTGTAGGGACAGATTCATCAGCAGGGGTTATTGTTGTTGTTGTTGTTGAGACGGGCGCAGTGGTAGTGGCAGTAGAAGTAACGGTCTCAGCAACAGGTGGTATGCTGAGGGTGTGCGATTACTTCGGTATGTTTGCTAGCAATGCCTTTTAAATTATCCCCTTTTAAGAGGGCCTCTATTTCGCTCTCATGCATTTGCATTGTTTTAATTGTGGCCTTCTCTAAGCGGGCCATTTCCTCACTGCTGACATTTTTCATCTTTTCGCTCTCTTGAACAAGAAATTTGAGAGCATTACCAAGGTAAGTCTCCATATTACGAACTTCTGTAAAAGTAACCCTAACGTTAAATTAGAGATATATTTTGATTTTGATATAGTTCTTGCAGACTACTCACTACCATCATTTGATGGATTATCAGCACTGGCCATGACAACTGAGAGATACCCTGATTTGCCTTATATATTTGTAACAGGACAGATGGGTGAGGAGATCGCAGTTGACTCTCTTAAAAAAGGAGCTACTGATTATGTGATGAAAGATAATCTTGCACGATTGTATCCTACTGTAACTCGCGCCTTGAATGAGATCAAAGTGAAGCTGAAGCAGAAAATAGCTGATCATAATTTAAGAAAGTTAAACCGAATCTACTCTGTGCTAAGTGCAGGAAACCATCTCATCATTCGAAGCTCTAATTCTAATAGAGAAATGCTTTTCGAGGGAGCATGTCGCATTTTAGTGCACCTAAGTTCATGAAACCGGAATCTGTTAGATTATTTTTTCCATAGTTTTTGTAACCGATTCCCAAAAACCTATAGTAGGATTAGTTGTTAATTTATTAAATTCTAAAGGAGTATAAACTAATATATCCATATTAGGAACTATGTCCATAATATCCAAAAATTCTTTAGGGCGATCAATAAAGCCAAGTTTTGTTTCAACAACTAACATGATGTCAACATCACTATCAGAAGTAAACGTATTTGTAGCAACACTTCCAAAAATGTAGGCCTCAGAAACTCTTTCTTTAAGAGCAGATATCAGCATCGTTATTAATTCACTTTTTGTGTGGCCATTTAATGGTTCATTGTAAAATTTTATTAAAATCCCTTCATTCATACCGTTCATGCTTTCTTATCGTCTATTCATACTTTAAAATGTTCTCTAACTTTTATTAAAATTTTCTCAGAAAAATCTACAGCTTCTTTTGCTTGCTCTTCAGTAAAATATTCATAGGGTGCACCCTCTGGAAATGCATCTGGATATCTTGAAGAAATATTACTCCAAATTAAATCCATATCATCTTTAATTTTATCTTCTAATTGTTTTATATCAAAATCAATATCAATATCAACACTATGATTTTTACTCTTGATCTTGTTCTTGCTTTTAATCCATTCTCTTAAATCATTTGGAATGGGAGTAGTAAAAATTGTTCTCTTCGTATTATTCATAATTGATTTTATATTTTTACTATTTCGTTCATTTACCGGTAGTTGTGCAATATTGATATTGGGATCATAGGGGAAATTTAAAGCAATGGCATGAAGAGCGTGTCTTGGAAGTTCCAACTCTTCATAATCTTGTTCAGTGGTAACCTTATCTTTATAACGAATGAATAAATTTGGATCTCCATTATAAATCTTATCGCCGATAAGAGGAAAACCATGAGCGGCAGCATGAACTCGAATTTGGTGTTGGCGACCAGTATGAGGATAGGCCAAAAGTAAAAGATAGTTATCAATTTGATCGATAAATCTAAAAATTGTTTTTGCTTCTTTGCCTTCAGCTGAATCTTTATCAAAAGTATTCATTAAAACTCTGGAGAAAAAGTCTTTTGAGCGACCTATGCGCTCTTCTGCGGTTAAAGGAAATGATTGAGCTGATAAATTAAGTTTATTTTTTGCAATTAGAAAGTAACATTTTTTCACAAGATTATGTTCAAAACAAAAAGAGATGCTTCTAGATATTGTAGGGTTTTTACCTAAGATCAAGGTACCAGAAGTTTCTCTATCAAGGCGATGAATACTGTGTAAGGGTTTTTTATGGATGTTTTCATAATGAACTGTAACACAATTAAAGGAGTGACGTCCTGTTGGATAGGTGGCCATGAAGGGAGGCTTAGAGGTAATAATAATCTGATCGTCTTCATGAATGGTTAATGGTTTTGTGTCAATTTTTAAATTTTCATTAAACCAATGTTCATACTCAAGTTCATAGAGGCAATCTGTAGGAAAAATAGTCATCTTTACTTGAT
>JADGAM010000088.1 GCA_015232015.1 Oligoflexia bacterium
TATTATTTTGGCGGTTCATTGCGTATTAAATAGTTTTGTTAAGTATGAAATCGATGGAGAGATTATTATTGTTAATGATGGAAGTACAGATAAAACAAAAGAGTATGCAATATGTTTAAGTGAAAAAAATTCCAATGTAAAATTATTAAATCATAAATCAGCAATGGGAATAGGCAGATCTTTTTTTGATGGAGTAAAAAGCGCCAGCAAAGAAGTAGTAGTAATGTTTCCTGGTGATAATGAAAATGATCCAGAAGAGGCCTTACGTTATCTTTCGTTAATTAATCAAGTAGATATTGTGGTACCCTTTATTCACAATGTGGAGGTAAGAAATCGTTGGCGTAGACTTATTTCCACTCTATATCGCTTTATAATAAATATCTCTTTTGGTGTTAATTTAAATTATACGAATGGAACAGTATTTTACAGAAGAGTAATACTAGAAGATGTTGAACTTAAAGGAAATGGCTTTTTTTATCAAGCAGAAATTTTAGTTAAACTTATTAGAAAAGGTTATTTATTTGCTGAAGTTCCAAATCTTCTTAAAAAGAGATTATGTGGAAAATCCAAGGCCACAACACTTTCATCGTTACTTAGAATTACTAAAAATTATTTGTCCCTTGTATATGAAGTTCATTTTAAACGAATAGAGTCAGTTAAAGGATATAAAAAATTAAAAATAAGAAATGATGTTGAAAATTTTAGTGATGATGTTTATGGGAAAAGTAATAAAATAATTTTAGATGGACATAAGTTAGATTGGCATAAAGATAGAGTAGAAAGTTGGTTAAGAGGAGAAAAAATTGCTCCCATTACTATTGATATGGCGTTAACCGATAGATGTTCTTATAATTGCCAATATTGTTTTGGGAAATTACAACACAATGAAGGTCACAAACTTGATAGAGATACGTTATTTAGATTTTTAGAAGATGCAAAAGATATTGGAGTTAAGGCCATAAGTTTAGTTAGTGATGGTGAAAGCACTCTCTCCTCTCATTTTTATGATTTTATAATTTATGGAAAAAAACTTGGCCTTGATATGGCGGTAGGAACAAATGGATTTGCTTTAGATACAAATCGCTTGGGGGAGATTTTGCCTTTACTGACCTATTTAAGAATAAATATCTCTGCAGGAACACCTTCTAATTATGCTAGGATTCATGGTGTAAGTGAAGATGCTTTTTTTAAAGTCATTAACAACATTCATCAGGCGGTTAAAATAAAACGCAAAAATTCGATAGATGTTACAATTGGTTTGCAGATGGTTTTACTTCCATCTTATGCCGATGAGATCATGCCACTGACTAATTTAGGAAAGGCATTAGGAGTTGATTACCTTGTTATAAAGCATTGCTCGAATGATGAAAAGGATTCACTAAATATTGATTACAATAAATATGATCAATTACAATCAATTTTAAAAGAGGCAGAGAGAGAGTCAACCAAAGAGTACTTAGTTAAAGCAAAATGGTCAAAAATTTTAAGTAAGGGCATAAAAAATTATTCTGAATGTTATGGTCCTCCATTTATTTTACAAATATCAGGCACAGGTCTTGTGGCCCCATGTGGATTTTTATTTAATCAAAGATTTAAAGACAAATTTCACATAGGTAATATTGCAAAAAAATCGTTTAAAGAGATTTGGCAAAGTGATAGATATTGGCAAGTAATGAAAATAATATCTTCATCTAAATATTTTGATGTTCATCATGAGTGTGGCACTTTATGTTTACAACATATTGTAAATGAATATTTGTGGGATATAAAATTAAATCATAATAATAAAAATAATCCTAATCAAATAACTAAAATAGAAAGAGAAAAACCAGTTCATGTTAACTTTATATGATAATCCTATTTTACTAAGTTTAATTTTATTCTCTTTTGCTTTACTTTTACATATTATTGTTTGGCAAATTTTTAGACCCAAAAAGAAATTTATTTTTTTATTATTACTGTTTATTATCCTACCTTCTGTTTTGGTATTTATATTATTGGCCGGTGAAGAACGTTTTCTATATGCATTTTCTTTAGTAAATTTATTCGGACTTAGCTATATTTTAACTTATCCTGCGATTCATACATGGTCCCCCTCTCTTTATATGATTTATTTAATTTCACGAAGTGATATGAAATATAATTTAAATGATTTATTGCTTTTGATGAATGAGAATTTAAGTATTGATAATAGGATAGAAGATATATTTAATGATAAATTTGTAAAAAAAGAATCTAAAAAATCTAAAGAATCAAAACAATTAAGTCTTACAATATTAGGAAAAGTTATTGCATTTTCTTTTATACTGTTTAGAAAAATTGTGGGACTTAAATAATGAAGTTATTGTCTTTTTTATTTCTTATTCCAATTATCAATTTACTAGTTCATAGTATTGTAATGAGATTATTTTTAAAAAAATATCAGAGGCCACCTGTTCAAAAGATAACACTTTTTTTTCAAATTATTTTTATAATATGTATGTCACTTGTTGTCTGGATCCTGTTTGCGGACGTAGTTGAAACATATCAGTTATATTATAGCTGTATATTTATTACATTATGTGCATATTGCTATTTTCATCTATTTAATATGAGTATAACTGCAAGAAGAATTAACATATTAGTTTCTATTTTTAAAATGAAGGGTATAACTAGTGTTGAGTGTATTAAAAATAATCATGACAATAACAAAGCGTTAGAAGAAAGAGTAGATAGACTTATTGATCTGGGAGTAATAGTTAAAGATAAAGACCAGAGATTTTCATCTGGAAAAAATATTATATTTTATTTATTTTATATTTCCGTAAAAATTATAAATTTATTTAGAAAATTATTAAATTATGAACAAACAAAAAATTAAAGATATTGCAATTGTAACTGGTGGCCTTGGGTTTATTGGGTCACACTTAGTAGATCTATTGATTGATTTAAATTTCAAAGTAATTGTTTTAGATAATGAATCAACTGGAAGAGTTTCAAATCTCAAAGAACACTTATCTAATACTAATAATAACTACAAGAACTATAACAATGAAAATTTAGAAATTATAAATGTAGATATTTCAGTACTAGAAAATATTCAAAAATTGTATTTAAGTACAAGATATCCAAATATAAAATATATTTTTCATTTAGCAGGTCTTGCAGATATTGTTCCCTCTATAGAAAGGCCTCTTGATTATCATAATACCAATGTAAATGGGACATTAAATATTTTGACTTTGGCCAATGACCTTCGATCGAAATCTACAGCATTTAAAAAATTTGTGTATGCGGCCTCTTCTTCTTGTTATGGTCTCTCAAAAGATTCTTCTGTAGAGTTTAGGGCCACAAGAGAAGATGATAAAATTGATCCACAATACCCATATGCTTTAAGTAAAAATATTGGTGAACAATATGTTCTGCACTTTGGAAAAATTTATAAATTACCTGTAGTATCTTTACGTTTATTTAATGTCTTTGGAACAAGGTCACGAACAACAGGAGCTTATGGAGCAGTTTTAGGAATATTTTTAAAACAAAAATTAGAAAAAAAACCATTTACTGTTGTTGGTGATGGAAATCAATGCAGAGATTTTATTTATGTAACCGATGTGGCCAGTGCTTTTTTTGCGGCCGCCAGTTCAGATGTTTCAAATGAAGTATTTAATGTCGGAAGTGGTAATACTTATTCTATTAATTTGTTAGTTGAACTTTTAGCAGGAGAAAAAATATTTTTACCTAAGCGACCAGCAGAACCTGATAAGACTCACGCAGATATTAGTAAGATAAAAAAGATGCTTAATTGGAGGCCTCAAATTACCTTTGAAGAGGGAGTGGGAAAAGTGCTACAAAATATTCATTACTGGCAAGATGCTCCCTTGTGGGATCAACACTCAATTGCAAACGCTACTGCCAATTGGTTTAAGCATCTTTCATAAATATAAAAAGATATGAATGAAGATGAAGGCAGTATTTTTTGATAAAGATGGAGTTTTAAATAAAGATAGTGGGATAATTTGGCCTAAATTAGAGCTTCCTTACAAGCAAGTTGCTGATGTAATTTCAAATTTAAGATCACAAGGATTTTTAATCTTTATTATTAGCAATAGAACTGAAATGGCAAGAGGGCTTGCTACCGAAGAAGAAGTAGTAAAATCACTTTTAGATTTTAAATTGCAAATAATAGAACAAAACAAAGAAGCAATAATTGAAAAAATCTACTATTGCCCACATCACCCTAACGCGACTATAGAAACATATAGAGCAAATTGTAGTTGTAGAAAACCTCATAGTGATTTATTGATTAAGGCCAAAGAAGAGTATAATATTTGTTTAAATAAAAGCTTTATGGTAGGGGATAGAGTTTCTGATATTATTGCAGGAAATAGCGTTGGTTGCAAAACAATTCAAATTATTAGCAATGAAAATTTAGTTGAGAAATTAATTGAAAGCAATATATCAGAAGAGATAATAAATAGTTATTCTTCTCCTCACTATAAAATAACTCACTTAACTCAAATTTATGAAATTATCAGCTGAAAAAAAAATCAAAGCAATGATTCTTGCTGCCGGTAAGGGTGAGAGGCTTGGATCATTAACAGCTGAAACTCCTAAACCAATGCTATCTGTTGCGGAAAAACCTCTCTTAGAATGGACAATTAATCATCTTAAAAATTTAGGTATTAGCGATATAGTAATTAATTTAAATATAAATTTATATGGCCGTAAAATATATGATTATTTTGAAGATGGAAAAAAATTTGATGTAAATATAAAATATAGTTACGAAGATAGGTTATTAGGAACTGCGGGCGCAGTTAAGAAGGCACAACCACTTTTAGAAGATGCAGATGGATTTTTAGTCTTGTATGGAGATGTTTTTAGTAACTATGATTATAGAGAGTTAATTGAAAAACATTTTTTGTATAATAAAGAGGATAATTTAGTAGCAACAATTCTTCTTCATCAAAGACAAAAATCTAATAGTATTGTAGAAATTAACAATCAGGGGAAAATAGTTGAATTTATAGAAAGACCAGATGAAAAATCAGATGAAAAATCTTATAATAATATTCATTTAGTAAACTCAGGGCTTTATTTTTTTGATAAAAAAATCTTTTCTTATATGTTAAAAGATCAGTTCTATGATTTTCCAAAAGATATTTTTAACATCTTAGTAAGAGAAGAAAAAATTTTTGCAGTTTTACACCAAGGATATAGAATGGCCGTTGATTCTGCTGAAAGATATTTTAAATTATGCGAGGATGTAGTAAATGAAAAACCATTTTCAAACATATATTAAATATTATACTGAAATATTAAATTCTGTAAAAACAACAAGAAAAGAGAATCTTAATGATAAGAACGTAGCAGATTTAATTTCATGTGAATCTTTCTTTGATTATTTAAAAAATGAATTTGATAAATTAAGGTCAGATAATAATAGATCGATTTTTTTTGTAGGAAATGGCGCCAGCGCAAGTATGTCTTCACATTTTGCTACAGATTTTACAAAAAATATTGGGATACGTTCATTTTCATTAAATGATAGTAGCCTTATTACTTGTTATAGTAATGACTTTTCATTTGATAAGTGTTTTGAAGAGATATTAAAACGCTATATGAAAGAAGGTGATGCCTTAGTTGCAATTTCGTGTTCTGGCAAATCTCAAAATATATTAGAGGCCGCTAAATTAGTAAAAGGACAATTTAAAAATAATTTATTAATAACTTTTAGTGGTTTTGATAAAGAAAATCCTCTCTCTAAGCTTGGTGATTATAACTTATATGTTTCAGCTCATGAATATGGCATTGTTGAATCAGTTCATGCATTCTACCTTCATGCAATGTTAGATCTGTATTCCAAGCAAGTGCTTTGATTTATAAAAAATATGTATATGCAAGACGAATATAAAATTGATTCACATAAACTTATTTATCATCCTCAAAGAGTAGGTGAGTGGCTTTCTGCTTGTGGTGAGTGGCAAAAAGAAAAAAATATTTTTCCTATTTATTTAGAGGTTTCGCCTATTAGTTATTGTAATCATAGATGTATTTTTTGTGCTTTGGATTTTGTTAATCAAGCAGAAAGTGAAACTTGTACAAGTAAAACAAGTCAAATAGATTTTAAGGTATTATCTTCTGCTGTAGACGAATGGGCGATATTGGGTATTAAAAGTATAATGTTTGCAGGAGAAGGAGAGCCTGCTCTCTATCCTAAACTTCCTCAAATATTAGACCTTTGTACAACAAAAAAAATAGATACATCACTAACAACTAATTTTGTTCCAGTAAATAAAAATAGAATTGAAAATTTTGTAAAGAATTGTAAATGGATTAAGATAAGTGTTGCCGCTGGAGATGCAAAAACATATGCAAAATTACAAGGGACAACTGAAAAGGATTTTTACTTACTAATAGAAAATATCAAATATGCATTGGAATTTAAAAACGCCAATAAATATAAATGTTCTATAGGAATGCAAATTATATTATTACCGGAGAACATTAAAAGTGTGATTGATTTAGCTCGAATAGCTTCCAAACTAGAAGTAGATTACCTTGTTGTAAAACCATATTCCCAGCATCCTTTAAGTAAAAATTGTGAATATAAAAATATAAACTATCAAGATAAAATTTATTTTGAGCTATATCAAGATTTGCAAAAATATTCCAATGAAAAATTTAAAGTTATATATCGTTATGAAACTATAAAACGTTACAATGCTAATAATGAAAATTATAATAATACCAATTTTACTAAAAGATATAAAACATGTTTATCAGTACCATTTTTTTGGAGTTATATCTCTTCAAGTGGAGATGTTTTAGGTTGTAGTAATTGGTTTAATGATCAAAAATTTTGCTATGGAAATATAAATGAAAATTCATTTGCAGAAATTTGGCAAGCAGATCGAAGAAGAGAAAGTATAGAATATATTAAAACAAAATTAAATGTGGAAAATTGCAGACAAAATTGCAGAATGGATAATATAAACTTATATTTATGGGAGCTTCAAAATCCGCATGAGCACGTTAATTTCATCTAATAAAATTTTATCTTCAAAACGTGAACTATTTATCTTGTGTCAAAAGATGAGAGATGAAAATAAAAAAATTACTTTATGTCAAGGGCACTTTAATATGATTCACCCTGGACACATTAGATTTTTAGAGTTTGCACGTAAACACGGTGATGTTTTAATTGTGGCCATACATGGAAATAAAATGATTGAGGACACAGTTAGAAATGAGTTCTATTCTGCTGAAGAAAGAACTGTTGGTGTGGCCATGCTTTCAATTGTAGATCAAGTATTTATTGTTGAAGAAGATAATTTAGATGAAACTGTAAAGATAATCCGTCCTAATTATTTTATTTTGGGAGCTGAATTTAAAGATGTTGCTGAAAAAGATATTAGAATTAAAGATTCAATCAATATTATTAAAGAGTGCGAAGGAGAGATAATTTATAGTTCAGGCGATATTCGTTATAGTAGTCTTGAGTTTTATGAAAAAAAAGTTGATGACTTAGAAAAAGAACGTAAAATGCTTTTTAGAAGTATTTTACAAAAGCATAATATAAATAATATTTCATTACAAAATCTATGTAAAAAATTTAATAAATTACCTGTAATGGTTATTGGCGATTCTATTGTTGATCAGTATTGCCTTTGTGATCCACTTGGAATGAGTTCGGAAGCACCTGTAATTGTACTAAAAGAATTAGAGAGAAAATCATATGTTGGAGGAGCGGCCATTGTGGCCAAAAATATTCATGGACTTTCTGCAAACCCAATATTTATTAGTGTAGTTGGTTCTGACATAGAAGGAAAATATTTAAAAAATGTTTTATCTTCTGCAGATATTGATAGTAAAATTGTAATTGATAATTCAAGGCCTACTACTCTTAAAACTCGATTTGTTGTTGATAATCAAAAATTACTACGTATTTCGAGGCTGGAAGAGAAATATTTAAATGAAAAAATTGAAAACAAAATTATTAAAGAGATTAGAGAAAATATTAGAAGAGTAAATACTGTTGTTATAAGTGATTTTACATATGGCCTATTTACCCAAAATATTATTGAAGAGATAATAAATCTTTCAATAAAATTTAAGATTAAAATTTTAACTGATTCACAATCGAGTAGCCAAATAGGAGACTTGTTTAAATTTAAGAATAGTTTTTTAATAACTCCTACCGAAAAAGAGGCCCGTCTTGCAATTAATGACAAGTATTCAGGCCTTGAAATGCTTGGAAAAAAATTATTAGATAAGAGTGAAAGCGAAAACTTATTTCTAAAATTAGGCGCCAATGGTTTTATTGTATTTTCTAAAACTGAAAACAAATTTTTTATTCAAACAGAACACTTTCCTGCGCTAAATCCAAATCCTTTGGATGTAGTGGGGGCCGGAGATTCTCTATTATCAGCTTTAGCAGTGTCACTTGCCGCTGATGCTTCTATAATGGAAGCAGCGGCCATAGCGGCCATGGTGGCATCTGTTTCAGTAGGAAAAATTGGAAATTTAGCTGTTAATTTAAATGAAGTTTTAAAAATGATATCTTAAAGTATCTTAAGTATCTTAAAGTGAGTGAAAAAAATGAATGAGAATAACTTAAAAGAAAAAAATAAATTGCCATCTGAACAGTTCTTAAATTCCATTGATGCCATCGTCCTAGATTTAGGAGGTGTTATTCTTAATTTTGACTTCAACATAGCATTTGAAGCATTTAAACCCTATGCTCTTACTAAAATTACTCTTGAAGAACTTATTTCTGGCGATTATTGGAAAAATTTTTATTTTGAGTTTGAACGAGGAAATATTTCTCCTTCAACTTTTAGACAAAAATTTAAGGAATTATTCTTAAGGCCTGATAAAAATATTTCAAATGAAGAATTTGATAAATATTGGGCCAGTGTACAAATAAACATACCAGAAAATAATTTGCAAAATTTATTGCTTCTGAAAAAAGCATTAAATCAACGAGGAAAAAAATTGTTCCTTTTAAGTAATATTAACCAACTTCACATAAAAGACGCTTTGGCCCTCTTCCCAAAAGAAAAACAAAATTGGGATGAATATTTTGATAAAACATTTTTTTCTTGTGAAATGGGTTTTAGAAAACCAGAAGCAGATATTTATAAATATATACTAAAAGATCAAAATTTGAGAGCTGAAAGAGTTTTTTTCATTGATGATATGAAAGTAAATGTTGAAGCAGCATTGGCCTTAGGAATAAGGGCCAAACAACTTAATCCAACTACAGATGATTTTTATAGCTTACTTCTAAGAGAATAATGTAAGCTTGAACCGGATAAAAGTTAATCATTTTACAATCCAGCTACCCTCGTAAGCTTACAGAAGAATTCGCATATTGGAATTTGGAAAATATTGTGACGGCCTTTTTATGAAATTATCAAGTATACGTTTCTCAATAAAAGTGAAATAGTATTTAGTGACAATGCTTGATGATTTCATTTTATTTCAAAATGTAACCCCCTTCATTTTATCGACATATTGCCTTTCCAAAACACTGAGATTGCCTATTGGGCGACTATATATTTTGTTGAGCATTTGTTTAAATTTTAGACAAATGAACCTACTGAATGCCAAATATTTTAGTCATGCCTTTTTTTGTAAACGAAAATCATTAATTTAAATTAAAACAAAATGATTATATTTAAACACACTAACTGCTTGATCTAACATGAATTTTCAATTCGAGAATATTGAGTTTTTTAAAAACATAAAAAAACTTCTTAGCTAACTATAAACACATGTTAATCTTTTATTTTACCAGAAATTTACTTAATGAAAATATTTATTAAGTTTAATAGCAAGTAGTTTTTAAATGAATTTTGTAATCATTAATATGTTTTCTGATAATGCTAAAATGAGGAGTTTGAGGAGTTTAATGTGATTAAGATAAAGTATTCTTACTTAATTTATTTCTTAATTTTATTGATGAGTAATTCTTATGCTGGCGGATTTGAAAGTAATATAGAGATAGAAAAAATGAAAACTGCTTTAAAAACCGATATAGACAAATGGGATACTTATTCAGCATCATCAAAAGAACATGGTCAAAATGGGTCTTGGTGGTATCACTCAAATGTGAAAGATTTAAAGGCCAATGTTGAAAAAAACACCTTGGCCTGGGCAGATAGAATTAAAGAATTAGCAATGAAAATTTGTGGTATTGCTAGTGGTGTTCCTGATTGTTCAATAGAAATTGTAAAAAATCAAAAAAAAAATAATACCATCTCTTTTTATCCTGTTTTAAAGAAAGCAGAAGGTAAAAATGAATTATCTACTATGGCACTAACAATTAGTGATATAGTTATTACTAACGAGACAGGAAACACCTGCAATAATCTATATACTGGAGTTAGTAAAATAAAATGTTATAAAAGTTTTCAGCAACTAACTTTAGAAATTCCAGAAATAAAAAATCCTTTTGATCCAAGCAATAAACTACAAGATGCCGTGAAAGAAGTGTCTGTCAGAATTCCTATAGGGACTTCAGAAAAAAGAATTCTTGCTGCTAAACTTATACCTTTGGATGCTTCGACCAATGTAAAATCTGGCGAAGAATACACCTCTTTTTCTCCTTCCACTGGTGGTCCATTAATGGATTCACCTTCGGACATTGTTTCATTTGATGGTAATGTATGTCGTTCGATAAGTTACATGGAAGGAATTGCACAGAAACTAAATCAGCTAGGAGAACCTATTAATAAATTATGTAATGTTTTGCTAGTGAGAGAAGAAGACAATTATAAATCTATCATTCCGGGAATTATACCAATTTCTATTGAATCAACCGCAGATGTTGGTCTTGTTTTATATAAAATTAGTAGCGATGGTAAAATTTCAGTAGTACAAGAAGACTTAGAAACATCATCTGATCCAGTACCTTTTTCTTTGAAAAAAAATTCTAATGGATATATTGGAATTGATTATGATTCAAGTTTCACCTTTACTCCTAAAGTTGAGAGGGAAACTAATTTTCTAACAAAACAAAAAACTCAGTTTGGAGATTCTTGGCCCAACATACATAAAGCATATCAATTTATTCTTAGCAATTATTTAAATTCAATTAACCTATCAACAAACAAAATTGATAAAAATTTTGTTGAAGTTTTTGTAAATGGAGATGGGTCTTCAATAGATCCAGATATTGCCAGTATCGGGGCCAAAAGATTAAAGCAAATTATTTTATCTGATTGGAGAGCACTTTCCGATGATGAACTTCTGAAAATGTTAAAGAAGACGTTTCCAAAATTAGAAGAATTTTCTATATCAGGAACAGCATTTAAAAATGGAACAGAAGAAGCTGAATTTCAAAATTTAGTAAAAAAAATTAAAGAACAATTTGAAACAACTTCAGCAATCAAAATAAATTACTATAAAACAAATTAAAGCAATAAGAGCATACTATGAATATGGGAAAAGCAAATAAAACATTTTTATTATATTTTCTTTTTTTACTGATATCATATTGTTTCATTCAATCATATTTATTTGCAGAAGATATTATTTCTTCTGAAATTATAAGTAAAATATGTAAGACAAGCAAAAATGAACCTATCTCAATGCTTAATACATCAAATGAAGTAATGGCGTCGATACAATGTAACGATAATATAATCAATATTAAGGGAGAAAAAGATCACGTATTGGAGCTGAAAGGAAATTTTGATCAAGAGATTAATATTTCGGCAGACTCAGTTCTGATGAAAGCAGCTTCTTTTTCAAAATCGCTAGGGATTCAAGCAAAAGTGATTAACATAAAAGAAGATATTAAAAACAATATGGATTTTAAGTTCATTGCTGATCAGTTAAATCTTGATGCAGTTAAGATTAAAAGTGATAAGTTTATTTTTAAAGGTTTAAATTTTAATAATAGTGCCAATATAGAGTCCAACAATATTTTTATTTCATCAAAAGAAATTATTAACAACAAAGGATCCTTCCTCACCTCGAAGAAAAATATAACCTTATCAGATTTTGCTAAACTTAAGAATTCTGGTATTATTAGATCTATGGAGGATGTTACATTTCAAGGCGAAAAGATTATCAACTCTCCAGGAACTAAAATTTTTGCTAATGGAGTGCTTAGATGTAATGGAATTAATCTAGACGATTCATCTGTGACAATAGCTAGGGAGGCCGCACTTTACTTTAATACAAGTACTCAATTTAAGAATAAATTTTCATTAAGCTCCAAAAATGCCGTAATAAATAGTTCAGATGTTAATGCAGGTGATTATACTAAATTCTACATTGACAACAATTTTACTACATCTATCAAAGAGACAGCAGTTGAAGGAAGTATTAATTTTTCTGGAGCTATAAATATATCACAAGATAATTCTCTTACTGATTGGATAAATCAAACCGAATGGACACTATCTCCAACTCCTTTAACTAAAAATTCTGCTATGGACATTCAAGATAGCCTTAAGTTTGGAGTGTATCTTACTTCATCCAATTCAATCACAGGTAAATCGCTAGAAATTACTTCGAATCAACTTATATCAATAAGTGGTAAATATGTTGATATCCAAGGCAAAATAAAAGCTGAGATTGTATCAGATGCTAATGTTATAATTCAATCTGAATTAGCTAAAGTAGCAGGTCAGATAAAAGCTGTTAATGAGTTAACGATTAAAACAAAAGATGCTCTCGATATCAGTGCCAAATTAAGATCTGGAAAGATTATATCATTAACAAGCGATCAAGGAAGTATTCATGTTAGTGATACAACTTTGATGGCCCCTACAATATTAGTGACAGCAAAAGATAGTGTAACTATTAAAAACTCTACTATTAAAACTGCAACCGATTTATTCGGTGAAAAAAAAACATTTCAAGAAGCAACAGAAGCTTTTAACAAACTTCCTCCAGAGGAACAAGCAAAGTATCGTTTAGTAATACATTCCAAGGAAGGAGATGTAAATTTAGGTTCCAATTCAGTATTACGATATGTACTTGCAGATTTTAAGTCCAAAGGAAATATAACTAGAAATGGAAATATTCAAGGTCTATATGAAACGTTAGATGGAAAAAAGATTACAGAAGGCGGAACAATCGAAGTTAAAAGTAGTAACTATAAGGCAAACGATCTTAATTTTACTGGTTTCTATAAAGCAGAACAAATGGCAATAAAAGATGTTAAGAGAGTAACTTTTGCGAAAGGATCTACTACCACTGCTGATGTAATAAATATCACTCAAGCAGATGACATTGTTGAAACTAAAGGTAGCAGCATAGAAGGAAAAAATATTTTACTTAGCGCTGACCAAGTTAAAATAGACGGCGCACTTACTGCTCTCGCTACTCTTGGAATTAAAGGTACAACTATAAAAATTGCAGGAAATGTTGAGAGTAAAGGAACCACAGTTGTTGAAAGTACTAACTATATGGGGATTGATGGTACATTAAGATCTTCAGGAGATTTATCTGTCCAAGGTAAGCAAGTACTTGTTAATGGTTTAGTGGCAGGCATGGGACAGGTCATAGTTAATGGAAGTGATAGAGTAAAAATTAATGGATCAATTGATTCCAATGGTAACACCTTTATTACTACTGGAGAGTTATCAACTGGAAGTGATAGTAAAATAAAAGCTCAAAATGTTCAGCTCTTAGTAAAAAATAATATTGAACATAATGGAAAAATTGTTTCCGAAAAAGACACCCTTGTCAAACTTGAAAATGGAAATTTTGAGAAAGTCAGAGGAAGTTTGGCCGCTGGTGGATGGGTAACCTTTGATGGCGTTCTTAGTTCTGATGAGGCCATAAAACTTGTCACTGGTAATGATGATAAAATTTCAAGCAAAGGCATTCAGATAATTACTAGTGAACCAATTGTTATTAATAGAAATGTCGTAAGCTCATCTGGAATAAGTATTCAAGCAAAAAATTTAACAGTAGATGAAGGTAAAAGTGTTAGAGGAACAAGTGTGGATATAAGCTCTACTGCCGGAGATGTTACACTCCAAGCAGGCTCAACTATTTCAGGAACAGATTCAGTTACTATAAGTGCACAAGGTGGAAATTTAGTTAGAAAAGGTTTTTTAGATCAATGGGGTAGACCAGTATTTTCTAGCATAGAGGCCGGTAGTAAAGGAATCAATTTGTTAACTAATGGAAGTTATATAGATCAGGCCTCTCAAACTAAAACAAGTGGTACTCTACTTTTACAAGCGAAAAACGGATTAGTAATTGTTCCACTTGTTTATATAACTACAAATCAGCAAGCAGAAAAAGGCTTTTTTAAAAACAAGACAACAACAACTACGAGTACCGTTTATTATAACACTACCATGGAAGCTGCCTCAGGACTTGCAGTTAAAACTCAAACAGCATCGAATGTTACTAATTGGGTTCTAACATCTCCTAATAAGAAATTTGATATATTTGAAGGTAACTCTTTTACAATTAAAGAATTACATAATTCCATCTCTTCTGTTACCGAATCTTCATGGAGAGGAACATTTCGCCCTCTGGGAAAAATTATTGACGAAGCAGAAAGAATGGCCAAAGATGCAAAAAATATTACTAATAAACTCGTTAACCTTGAACAGAAAATTGCTAGAATTATAACAAAACCAATTACAAATAATATACCAGCAATAGATAAATTAGCAGAACGTTTTTATAAACTTCAAAACGTTTCTACAAATTTTGCGATTGATCTTTTAAATGTAAAACAAGTTTATAAAACTGATATCTATAAAAAATGTTTTGATGGTGTAAAAGATGAAATGGTTGCTACAATTCAAGATGTACAAAAATTAAAAACAGAATTTGTGAAAAACATTGCAGCTCCAGTTCTTAAAAATATTTCTAAAGATTTAAGTCAAATGGTTTTAAAAATGGACAAATTTTCAGATAAGGGAATTAATTATGTTGAAGCGGCCGCTAGTTTTGAAAACGTTGCTAGAATTGCTATTATGGCAATTGCCTCAACACCTCCAGGAGGACCTGCTACAACTGCACTTGCAAATGTTTTAATTGATAAATACATTGTAAAAAAAGATTTAAATTCCAAAGAATTATTAAAAAGTTTTTCACTTGGATATGCCGCCGGATATGGAGCAGACTTACTTCAAAGTTCAGCGGCGATTCAATCACTTGGACAAGCTGGCGCAAGCATGACCGCTTCTAGCGCTCGTAACGTAATCAACGATATCGGACATGTTGTTGTAAACGATGAATCCTACAACTCAACAAAAGCTATAACTAGCATTCTAACAGGAATGGCCACAGGTGCGATCAATGCAACTGGAAGTAGTGGCCGTGGTATTGGTAGTGGAGCAACTGCTGGAATGTCTGCTATAGGAAAAAGTGGAGAAACATTAAATGATATATTGAGGGCCAGTGCAAACAGTGCTGCAAGTGAGGCCATCTTTGAAGTAGTAGAAGAAAATCGTCTTAATTTAGATACAGTCGCAGATCGAGGATTAGAAGGCGCATCCAGTGGATTAGTAAGCACAACTGTGACTCAAAAACTTACTCCAGAGGAAATGAGAAAAAAACTTGCTATGAAAATGGCAGAAACTGTAGAGGGATTTAAGCAAGCACTAGGGGAACTTCTTCCACATTTAGAAAGCGAATCTCTACAAAATAAAAACAATGGTGAATCCGCTGACAAAACTGGATTGAGTGAAGATCAAAAGGCCTCACTTGATAAGTTTGTTAAAGAGCAGGATGCGGCCATCAAGCGAGAGATAGCAAAGAAATTTGGCGTAGAATCTTACGATAAGCTAACGCCAGAACAACTATCAAGCGCTAAATACCAAGAGGCATACAAGTGCGAAATAGAAAATGCAAATTTAGCGGCCATCAACAACCCTGCATTAGTCGATATTGAAAAGGCCATAAAACGCTATAACGGTGATTTAAGTGGTAGAGACCCTCAAAACATTGTGGCAGCAGCAGTAGTAGGTGCCTTGGCACTTTATTCTATGTATGATTGGGCAACAATGGAGCCAGTTAAAGGCCATGAGGGAGATGGGATCACATCGACGACATCGCCGCTTGATTGGGCGGTTGCTACCTCTGCTTCTGCTGTGAGGGCGGGATTTAAGAATCCAGAGCAGATTAAATCATTTGGCCAAAGTTTTTATAAATTATTTGGAACAAATACCTCTAAAAACAATTTAGATGATTTATCAACAGTCATAAAAAATGAATCATTAGCTAGTGGAGATATTAATAAGTTTGTTGACGCTGTTACATCATCACCACAAAACCGTGCTGCATTTGAAAAGTACACTATGGAATTGCGAAAAAACATGCAAAGTCCACATGTCGAAGATTCTAAACTTATGAATATTATAAAGCAGCAATATCGC
>JADGAM010000089.1:0-4750 GCA_015232015.1 Oligoflexia bacterium
AAACAACATCATCAATCTTACTTGCAATTTATGATCCTACCGTTACTGTTTATGCGGAAGAATTGTCACAACAATTAAAGACTAAAGTAGATTATATGATGACTAATCTTGCTGCTTGGGCCAAGCTTTTTTCTGAAACCCAAGCATCAGTAGATGAGTTACTTAGTACAATTTCATTAGTGACCATGGAGAGTAGAAAAGAAGATGATCTACAAACGGTAAAAGCAGAAGATATTGGTGAAGAAATAATAAGTTTTGTGAATAAGATTTTAGCTGAGGCCTATATAAAGAAAGTTTCAGATATACATGTTGAACCTTATGAAAAACAATTTAGAATCCGTTTTAGACTAGATGGAAATTTAGTAAATTATGCAACTCCTCCCAGAAATATGTTACTTCCAATAATATCCAGACTTAAAATTATGTCCCAGATGGATATTGCGGAAAAACGTAAACCTCAAGATGGAAGAATAAAGCTTAGAGTTGGTGATGAGACAATAGATTACAGGGTTTCATCTCTGCCTACACTCTTTGGAGAAAAAATTGTTTTAAGATTATTAGACCAAAAAAATCTACAATTAGATATGACCAAATTGGGATTTGAACCACTTCAATTAAAACATTTCAAAGAAGGAATACATAAACCATATGGAATGTGTTTAGTAACAGGACCTACTGGTTCAGGAAAGACCACCACATTATATTCAGCTATAGGAGAGTTAAATACAGAAGATACAAACGTATCAACTGCGGAAGATCCTGTGGAATTTAATTTAGAGGGAATCAATCAAGTTAATGTTAAAAAAGATATTGGTTATACCTTTGCGGCCGTACTTAAATCATTTTTAAGACAAGACCCTGATGTAATTATGGTTGGAGAGATTAGAGATCTGGAAACTGGGGAGATTGCTGTTGAGGCCGCTCTTACTGGTCACCTAGTTTTATCAACCTTACATACCAATGATGCTCCTTCAACTATAACTCGTTTACTTAATATGGGCATTGAACCCTTTTTGATTACTGGGGCATTAAATGTAGTTGTGGCCCAAAGATTATGTAGAAAAATATGTGTTAAGTGTAAACAGCGTGAAGATATAAAAAAAGAATTTCTAGTTGCTTGTGGAATTTCCCCAGCATCAGCTGAAAAGATTCAAGTTTTTAAAGGAACTGGTTGTGAAGCATGTAACGAAACCGGATATAAGGGTAGAGTGGCGATCTATGAGGTTCTACCAGTTACCATGGCGATAAAAGAATTGATTTTAGGAAATGTTTCTGCTGAAGAGATTAAGAGGCAAGCAATAAAAGAAGGGATGAAAACACTACGCATGTCTGCTTTAACAAAGGTTGCAATGGGGCAGACTTCATTAGAAGAAGCTATAACGAATTCGGGATCGGATAGTTGATAGTTGGTAATTAATAATAATTGATAGTTAATGTTTTCATTTTTTGATTATTTTTAAAAAAATATTGGAGAAGTAATTTATGGCCCTAAAAGAAGATAAAACTCGAAGCACTTCAATGACGTCATCAGCTTCCAAGGGAGCATCTGATATTAAGATTCAACAATTATTTAAATTAATGGTTGAAAATAATGCCTCAGATTTACATTTAAGTGTTGGTAGTTCTCCGGGAATGAGAGTCAATGGTAATATTGTTAGAGTAAAAACTCCCCCACTCTCTCCTGATGATTCAAAAAGATTAGTCTATCAAATATTAACAGAAGATCAGCGTTCTGATTTTGAAAAAAATTTAGAACTTGATTTTTCATTTGGAGTTAAGGGTCTTGCACGATTTCGTGCAAATGTATTTTATTCTAAAGGGGGAATTTCTGCAGTATTTAGGCAAATTCCAACGCTTATTCCGGACTTTAAGGCACTGGGGCTTCCAAATGTTTTAATCACCATGACTGATGCCAGTAATGGAATGATTTTAGTAACAGGACCAACCGGGTCTGGTAAATCTACAACCCTTGCTTCCCTGCTTGATCGCTTAAATGAGAAAGAAGCAGGCCATATTATCACTCTAGAAGATCCTATCGAATTTGTTCACGGCCATAAAGGTTGTATCGTAAATCAAAGAGAAGTGGGGGCGGATACAAATTCATTCACTAGAGGATTAAAGAGTATGCTTCGTCAAGATCCAGATATAGTCTTAGTAGGTGAGCTTCGGGATATGGAAACTATTGAGGCGGCCTTAACCATTGCCGAGACTGGACATTTAATTTTTGGTACTCTTCATACCAACTCTACAGTGCAAACTATTAATCGTATTGTTAACGTTTTTCCTTCTGATCAACAGGGGCAGGTTAGAACACTTCTTTCATTTGTTTTACAAGGAATAGTTGCTCAACAATTAATTCCCAAATCATATAAACCAGGAAGGTGTGTTGCTATGGAAATCTTAGTTCCTACTCCAGCAATCCGAAATCTAATAAGAGAAGATAAATTACATCAAATATACTCTCAGATGCAAATTGGACAAGATAAGACTGGTATGATTACCATGAATCAATCTTTATATAAATTAGTTCAAACAGGACAAATTGATTCAGATACAGCGCTGGGGTATACAACCGCGCCAGAAGAATTATATCAAATGTTAGGTTTAAATAAACCATCAGCAAAACAATCAAAATCTAATAGCTAAAGTTAAAATCAAGTTGAAATAAAATTAAAATGGAGATGAACTAATGGCCATATATAGATGGGAAGGAATCGCAAAAGATGGTAAGCGTGTTAGTGGAGAAGATGATTCTCAAAATGAAAGGGAAGTACGAAAAATTTTAAGAGGTAGAAATATAAAACCTGTAAGAATTCGTGCTCCTTCAATTTTAGAAATAGATCTAGGAATGTGGTTAGTGGAAAAAGGATTTGCTGCTCCCTTTGGAAACGACGATTTAATGGCCTTTACTAAACAACTGGCAATAATGATCGGCGCCGGTGTTCCTATAATGCAATCACTAGAAATAATATATAAGCAACAAAAAAATGCTAGTTTAAAATTAGCAATTAAAAATATTTGTACAGCTGTAGGAAGTGGCAAAAGTCTATCGGAAGCTATGTCTTATGAAAAAGGTTTTGATAAACTTTATTGTAATTTAATAAAAGCAGGAGAGGCCGGTGGTGTTTTAGACACAATTTTAAATAAGCTAGCAAGTTATCTTGAAAAGCAAGCGAAAATTAAATCACAAATTAAATCGGCATTAAGTTATCCTGCTATTGTTTGTTGTGTAGGGGCAGTAGTTATAGCAGGTATGTTGGTTTTTGTGGTGCCCATGTTCGTAGGAATGCTCAAGGATACTGGGCAAGAGGTGCCATTTATCACTCAACTAGTGGTCAATTTATCAAACTTATTTGTGGCCACTTGGTATATTATTTTAATTGGAGGTTTTGTAGGTATTATTGCTTTTATGAAATATATAAAAACAGATGTAGGAAAACAAATGTGGGATGCATTTGTTATTAGAGTACCACTATTTAAACACATTATTATTAAGGGAGCATTAAGCTCAATTACTCGTACACTTTCTACAATGTTAACTTCGGGAGTGTCACTCATAGATTCACTTGATATTTGTATAAATACCATTGATAATAAAACTATAGGTGAAGACATTGCTAAGGTAAAAAAAGAGGTGGAAGAGGGAAAAACTTTAGTAGAACCTTTGGTTAAAATTTCCTATTTTCCAGATATGGTTGCTCAAATGGTGAAAGTAGGAGAGCAAACAGGGAATTTGGATCAAATGTTTGAAAGAATTGCAGATATATTTGAAAAAGACGTGGAAGAAACAATTGCAACAGTAACAAAGTTAATTGAACCACTAATACTTGTTGTACTTGGTGGAATTGTTGCAACAATATTAGTTGCTATGTATATGCCAATGTTTATGAGTGCAGGAGGTGGACAGTAAAAAATATTTTATAAAAATTTTTATTTTTTGGTATAAATTAATAATAAGGAATTTGATAGGAGGGATTTTTTGTGAGTAAATTTATTTTAATAAGATTAAAAGGTTTTAGTTTGGTGGAGCTAATGGTGGTGGTTGCCATTATTGGAATTTTATCAGCGGTGGCCGTTCCAAACTTCCAAAAATATCAGGCTAAAAGTAGAACTTCGGAAGCAAAGATTCAGTTGGCAGGACTTTACACGGCAGAAATTGCATTTTATAGTGATTATAGTGTATATGCAGCTTGTTTAAGCAACATGGGTTACAATCCAAGTCCAGAGAAGTCATCTCGTTATTATGCCATAGGGTTTACCTCTGCTGGCTTAGATTCTGCATCGACAAAAGCTATTGATAACGGTGCTGCTGCATGCGATGAAGGTCCTCTTGATGGAAAAAATTATTTTCTTGCGAAAAAGACAGCGAGTGGTCCATCTGCTAAGGAGGATTTAGCAACAAATGCTGTTTCTCCAGGAGGATTTACAGCAGGTGCTGGCGGTAGAATAATGGGCTCAGCTGTAGATAAGTGGTCAATAACCCAATCAAAAATACTAAATCACGATTCTCCCGGTTATTAATATACAAAAAAGTTTTTATCTATAAATGATATAATCGAAAATAAGATTTAAAATTTCATTGATCAAAGTGATAGTGATAGTGATAGTGATAGTGATAAGGTTATTTTTTTTAGCTGCCATAATATTATTTTCCTTTAAAATTCTTCCTACTGCTATTCAAGATTTAGATTGTGGTGAATTGATAACCAATACTTACTTATGGCGAACGATTCACCCTCCAGGATATCCC
>JADGAM010000089.1:4825-16322 GCA_015232015.1 Oligoflexia bacterium
CAAATGTTATGAGTAGGGCCAGTTTTTTTACAATGTTACTGGCCTTATATACTTTATATATTCTTTACGTGTTCATAATAAATAATAATTTTACATCGATTTTGAGTGATAGAAAAAATAATTTTTACTTGAGAGTTTATTCTTGGTTGATTCCGATAATGCTTTTATTTTGGCCTCCTTTTTGGAAGTATGCATTTATTCCTGATGTTTTTATGTTACATGTTTTGATTGTTAGTGGTTTTTTATATTTTTATTTTCAAGATAATGATGTGGTTGTTGTAAAATTTAAAACAAAAAGAATAAGTAAACGAATAATTACACTCATGATTCTTTTTTCGTTAGGTATCTGTAACCACCATACAACAATATTTTTATTACCAATGCTAGCTCATGCTTTGATAGAATTTGTTTACAAAAGAAAAAAGGAGATAAACGATTTTTTATTACCATTGATATTACTAATAATAAGTAATTTTTTAATGATTATTTTACTTTACACCGTACTGTTAACAACAGATAACAAAGCAATTACTTCATGGGGAGATTTGTCGTCATTTAAAAGTTTTTTATACCACATTCTTCGTGTTGATTATGGGACATTTAGATTAGCGATAAATGAACAAGGAAATAGAGATCATTTAGAAGTTAGTATTTTTTATTTTAAAAAGTCTTTTACAATATTTATTTCATTGATTCTTTTTTGTTTTGTTAATGAAATAAGAAAAAAATTGCTTATGGATCGAAAGATAATTATTGCTACAATTTCCTTTTTTCTTTATGTTTTATTATTTTTTAGTTTATGTAATCTTTCTCCAACGGGTGTTGCTCAAAATATTCTTCTTCGATTTTTTTTAATGCCTACAATTATTTTTGTCTATATAATTTCATATATAATAAAAGATTACTCTTTTGCTCATAAAAAATTTATTATAGCAAATATTATACTTATTATTTTTATTTTATATTACAACTTTTCTTATAATATAAGATTTCAAAATTTTTCTTCTGAAAATTATCTTGAAGCTTGGGCCATAGATCGATTGCAAAATGTTCCAACAATAACAGCTAACAAAAATACGACTATTGTTTTAGAAAGCGCTGATTCTCTACTCTTTTCTCTTTACTATGTTCAAAATATAAAAAAAATACGACAAGATGTTTTGGTTATTTCTCCTTTGTTACTTTTTTATCCATGGTATAGAGAAAAAATTAGCAGAGAATATCCAGAAATAAAAATAAATGGCAAAAAATTGGATGATTCAAAAAAATTGCATTTAGAAAAAGATTTATTATCTATAAATATCGATAGATTTAATTTTTGTTTGAGTAGAAAAATTGATGATATAACAAATTTTAAAGTATCATTTTTACCATTGGGGATTTTTTTAGAGAAAGGAAAAGGGAAGTTTTTTTATGATTATATACTCAGTAATTCGATAAATAAATTTGAAAAATCTTACGATACACTAGTGAAGAGCGATAATTTGTTTATGTTAAAAATTTGGTCGCAATATTCTTTTTATTTTTTAGCATTAGGTATGGATTATTATCAACAAAAGAAAATATCAAAGGCCATAGAAGCTTTTCAACAGGCCTTAAAGATAGTACCATTTGCTTATCCGGCCCAACAAAATATATGTCAAATATTTAAAGAAACAGGTGTTAAAGATGTATCTCAATGTTTAAAAGATTTAGCAGTAATGCAATCTAAATTTGACATGAACTCAATATGGTAGTTTGAAATTAATTTTAAAGATAATTACAAAAAATTGATACATGATAATTAATTATTTCTTTTCTTTAATCTTAAAGGGGGTCCAATTATTTTGTGCTTTATATATTCCAGACAAATTATCCCTTATATAAGGGGCACCTAGAAAATCATTTTTGTTACAATTATTTTTTTTAGAATTAAGACAATTTAAATCTATTTCAGCTCTTATTGCATACAAAAAATTTTGATAACGTTCTTTTAAAGGACTTTTTTCCGCTTGCATGTTGTAAGAAGTGAACAAAAGATTAAATGCAGCTTCGCTGTCTCCTACCGTGGCCTTCATTCGTGCCAGTAAAGAACGTAAATAAGATGGAGCTTGGGGGTGAGATTCAATTTTTGAAAAATACTCTATGGCCTTATTAATATCATTTAATTCAAAATAACAAAGATTGGCATAATAAAAAATTAAAGCAAAATCCTTAGGAAAATTTTTAAGACCTTTTTCTAAAAGCAATTTGGCCCCTAATAGATCATCTTTTATCACTGATAAATAGAGTCCTCCGTATGAATAAGCAGTATAAAAAAGTGGGTCTAGTGTGGTAATAGTATCAAATCTAAGATACATCCAAGAATTTAGATCGTTTTTTTTGTAATGCGATATATCTGATTCAATTAGAGTTTGGATCCACAACCAAGAAACAATCATGCGTTTATTGCCAAGGTTTATATATTCTAAAATATTTTTATTAAAATTTATTGCGGATACTTGTTTATCGATATTGATGGCAGGGAGAGTGAATTTAAAATTTAAAATATTAAGAGAAAATAAAATTACGGCCATTATAAAAATAATTGTTAATAAATTTAGTTTGGTTTTATAATACAAATCAGAGGAGAAAAAATCTTTATTTATCATAGTCGAGCTTTTCATAGTATTTTTTTATATGTAAAATTTAGAAATCAATATTATAAATTAATTATGGTTATTATATTTACTATTTTATGATTAATTTTATTGAAATATCAAAGAAATTTAAAACAGATTTTTGGACTCAATATTTTTGGGCCTTAGAAAATGTATCCTTTGAAATAGCTGAAGGACATATTATTGGTTTTTTAGGCGCCAATGGTGCTGGTAAAACTACTTTAATAAAGATATTGATGGGACTTATTAAAACTAGCAGCGGTAGAGTAGAATTTAGTACTAAGTTAGGAAAAAATCAAAAAGAAGTATTTTCCAATATGGGTCTACTACCTGAAAGACCATATTTTTATCCCCATCTAACCGGCAATGAGTTTATATATTATCTTGGAAGCTTAAATAATGTAAGTAAAATTGATTTAAAACAGAGAATAAATTATTGGGCAGAAAGATTTAAGATTACTCATGCATTAGAGAGGAAATTAAAAACATATTCTAAAGGAATGTTACAAAGATTGGGTTTTATAAGTACAATTATTCATAATCCTAAAATGGTTATTTTAGATGAACCCTTGTCGGGCCTTGATCCCATAGGCAGAAAAGAAATTAAGGATTCTATTGTTGAAATAAATAAAGAAGGAAGAACTGTTTTTTTTAGTAGTCATATAGTTCCTGATGTTGAGGAAATTTGTAAAAGAGTTGTCTTTTTGGAAAAAGGGACGTTGCTTTATGATGGACAAATTGATCATTTAATTGAAAAGAACATGAAACCAAATTATCAAATTAAATATTATGCTAATGACGAAATAATTACTCAAGAAATTCCCATTGTAGAAAAAGAAGAATTTTTGAAAAAAATTATAAATAATAATCAAAAGATAATTTCCGTTGAAAAATTAAGACCCTCGCTAGAAGAAATTTTATATAACATAAAAACAAAGTAAAAAATTATGAACGACATTAATGATTTTTGTTATAAATGTTATGTAGTATTTAAATATACTTTTTTTGAAATCATAAAAAGTAAAGTTTTAATGAATGTATTTTTGTTAGGATTAGGCCTTTTATTAATTTGTTATATTGCTTATTCATTTACCTATGGAGTTCCAGAAAGAGTTGTTCTTGATGTTGGTCTTGGCATGCTTTCACTATCTTCTGTAGGTATGGCCATATTTTTTGGAGTAGGATTAATTTCTAAAGAAATTGAAAATCGAACCATATACATGATTTTATCAAGGCCTATAAGTCGAAAGGCCTTTTTACTAGGTAGAATCATGGGAATGGTGGGAGTATTGATATTAAATATCTTAATATTAAGTGTACTTACCTTGGTGTTATATGTGTTTTTAGGTGGTAGTATTCAAAGTTTAATTTTAATTTCCATATTTTTTTCAATTATAGAAGCAATTATTGTTTTATTAATTGTTGTATTTTTTTCATTAATCACTAACCCCACCCTCTCTGTTATATACACAGTTGTCGTCTACATTATTGGTCACTCAATATCTGATACTATGATTAATGGCTTTGCCAAAAAGAGTGTAATTATAAGTTCGATATTAAATGTATACAGTGTAATTTTTCCTAATTTTAATAAATTAAATTTAAAAGACTTAATTTTATATAAACAGTATTTACCATTTACCACATTTTGTGGAATTACTACCTATGGGCTAGTATATATGTTGTTTTTAATTTTTATCACATCAATAATTTTTGAAAGAAAAAATCTTGATTAAGATCATTAATTAAGATTAATGGAAAAATTTAATATGATTTCTTTTTTTGTATTTGTTTTCGGAGCACTTTTTGGAAGTTTCGCAAATGTAATTATTTATCGAGTGCCTAGAAACAAAAGCATTGTTTTTCCCAGGTCGGCATGCCCGCATTGTGATACTTTAATTAAATGGTATCAAAATATTCCAATAATAAGTTATCTTTTTTTACGTGGTAAATGTGCTAACCAAAATTGTAGGGCACAAATATCTATTAAGTACCCTATTGTAGAATTATTGTCAGCATTGATGGCGCTTTATTTATTTCCTTCAATATATCAAATTGATTTTTATTCGTTAATTATTTTTGCTTTTAATTTTAATGTGTTTATTATTTTTATTTGTCACTTTTTTATTGATCTCGAACATCAAATATTGCCTGATGGACTTAATTTATATTTATTGGTTATATTTTTAATTTATGCGCTATTTGAAATACATTTATATGATTGGATAATAGGTGGATTAATTGGATTTTTATTTCCATTCATGATTGCTCAAATATTTTTTAAATTAAAAGGACAACATGGATTAGGTGGTGGTGACATTAAACTTTATGGTATTTTAGGAATATATTTAGGGCCTGTAGGAATAATGCAAAATTTATTTATAAGTTGTTTTTTAGGTTCTATTGTAGGATTGATATTAATCATTACAAAAAGAATTAGTAGAAATGTCCCTATTCCTTTTGGCCCCTTTATTATTTTTGCCGCTTCAATACAGATTTTCTTTAATGTTTTTTATAAAAAGATAATTACATTAGTAAATAGCAGTATATGGTAAATTCTGACTCTCTCTTCTCATATTATTGAAAGAAATTTTTTTTATAACATAAAGAGGTCTTTGTTTTACTTCAATGAATATTCGAGACATGTATTCTCCTATCACTCCTAAAAAGATCAATTGAATTCCACCCATGAATAAAATTGAAATAAATAATGAAGACCATCCAGTAAGTAAATTTTTATTATTTATCATTTTATGATAGAGATTATAAGTGATTAACATAAAAGATGTAATTGATATTAAAATACCAAAGTAAGAAGAAATTTTTAACGGGAATGAAGAAAAAGAAAAGATACCATCTAAGGCAAGCTTTAACATTTTAGTATAGGGATAATTAGTATTTCCATGTTTCCTTTCATCTCTATCAAAATATACACTAGTTTGTCTAAGTCCAATCCACGAGATCATTCCTCGTAAAAATCTTGTTTTCTCTGGCATCTTTTTTAAATTTTCAACTACCAAACGATCAAGCAATCTAAAATCGCCAGTATCAAGAGGTATTTTGGTATCAGCAATTTTACAAAAAATACGATAAAAAAGTGCGGCGGTTATTTTTTTAAAAAAACCTTCTCCTTTTCTATTTTTCCTGACAGCGTATACCACTTCATGGCCTTGTTGCCACTCATGAATCATTTCTGGAATTAATTCAGGTGGGTCCTGTAGATCAGCATCCATTAGGATCACACCATCGCCATTAGCATAATCAATACCAGCAGAAAGAGCATTTTGATGACCAAAGTTTCGGCCCAGAGATATCCCTATTACATTTTTGTCCTGATTTACTAAATTTTCAACGATTTCCTGAGAGTGATCCAAGCTTCCATCGTTTACAAAGATTATTTCATATTCAAAATTGTTTTGTGCAAACATATTTTTTAATCTGTCGTAAACAAGGGGAATATTTTCACTTTCATTATAGCATGGGAGGATCACACTGATAAATGTCATTATAACCTCAAAAATTAAGGAGTAAGTACCCATTTTTTAAAAAAACATTATTTACAAAAATATAAAATACTTTACGTATAAATTGCAGCATTAGCGCTCGAACACTACCAAGCAAGACATCAATTAAATTCAAGTGAATAATATTTTTTTTATAAACATTAATCGTGAACAATATAAATTCTAACGATTGGTAGTACCAGTAACGACAACTCCATGAATTGCCAGAAATTCTAAAGGCCGAAAGTGCTTGAGGCAAAGTGAATAAATTGTATTTATTCAAAACAATAGAATAAATCATAAAATCTATCATAAATGGGCGCTTAAGATTACTAATTTTATCGACATCTAAACACTTGCGCTTTATCAACACCGAATGTGGTTCGCCTATAATATTGGTTCCACATCTTATAGATTGAATCAAAATTTTTTTCCCTTCTACTAGGCCACTAAGACGGGTATTACTTTTTAGTACAATTTTATTTTCTTTATTTATGATAAATCTATGTGAGGAAACCATTCCTAATTGGAAGTTATCATCTTGATCATTTAAAAAGATATTTAATTGTTTTTCAATTATGCTTGGTAAAAGTAAATCATCTTGACAAACAATTTTAATGTATTCCCCTTGTGCCAATCTTATACACTTGATCCAATTAGCAGTAAGTCCTACATTGCTATTATTTTGAAAAAATCTAATTCTTTGATCAGAGTAATTTTTTATTAATAAAATACTATCGTCTAGTGAACAATCATCTATAATAATAAGCTCAAAATAAGAATAAGTTTGCGCTAGAATGGATTCGATGGTTTGTTTTATAAATTTTCCACCGTTAAAACAAGGCAGACATATAGAAACCAGTGGATTATTGCACATCTTTAGGCCGTGATTTACGATAACAAAATAAAAAACAAAACAAAAAAATTAAAAATGAACATAGCTGAGCAACTCTACTCCACCATGGAATAAAGGCCTTGGGAGCAATTATTATTTCATATTCACCTTCAGGGACCATAAAACCAATTAGACTCCAATATGCTGGGAAAAAATTAATTGGATATCTCACGTTTGGATTATTCTTTTTTATTAACCACCCTTTAATATTTTCATTGTAATTTAATGACACTGTCAATGGACATTTGTCCATACTTACCACATGCATTTCAATAGCTGATTTTTTTATATCTGAATGAATGTTTTTTACATAAGATAAAGCACAATTATTAAATTTTTGAGAAGTTATTATTTTATTACTATCCTTAGTATCAATATTAGTATCAACGTTAGTACCAGCATTAACCGACATATTTTGTTTTATATATTCTTCAATCATTTCTCTATTGGCCACCATCGCTTGTTTCATAGCATCCAACGAGCTAAAGGGAATTATCTTTGAGGAGAACCATGCTGCTCCTAAATAGTTTTTATTATCTCTTATTTCTAAATGATCTTTTTCAAAATATAGAATATAGCGGATATTATATAAGAGTGAAAAGATATCAAAATTAGATGAGGCACTATTAATTTTATAAAGCAGTCTTTGCCTACTAAACTCTATATTTAATAAAGTGCTATATAATTGATTGAATCTTATTCCGCTATATACATAACCATCTATAGAGGAAATTTTAAAAATTGAACTTTGATTTAAAGAATATGGAATAATCTCGAAGTCATAAGCTACCCGATTAAGTAATTCTCGTAAATCTGCATGCTCGTTTTTGATTTTCTCACCAATTGTTTTAAATAAATTTAACGAATTTTGGGTATCAGTAAATTCCATTGAGCGTTCTTTAAATGCAAGAACTGAGTTAAATGCAAAAAAAATTAGCAACAAAGTTGGGGATATTAGCTGTTCAAAATTTAAAATGGTTTTATTGCGATAGTTTATTACTGGAAATCCAACACATCTTGCAATAATCCAGATAGCTGCAATCCAGATTATGATTTCTCGTATCCAGGAAGGAATAAAAAACATTAAAAGTATTATCGGTAATAAGGGCAGTGATCTTCTAAGAGAAAATGGATTAAGTGAAAGGTTACGAATAAAATTAATAGACAATGCTGGTAATAAGAGTATTAGAGGTATTACAATCCTTGCAGGTACTCTAAACATATTTAAACCGGGAATATGATCTATTAATATTTGTGATGGACCTAAGTTCATAGTATAGATTGCAATAAAAATGGCCAATAGGGGTATTAGGATTAGTATTCGAGGACAAATACGCCATAGGGAGATAAAAGCAAAAATTATTAAGGGACCGATTGGATAATTAGTCTCATGTAATAAAAAAAATTCTCGTTGAACCTTGATAATTTCTTGGGACCAAAAGATAGAAGCTAACCAATCTAAGCATGTAGCAGTTGTATAGGAATAAACAATCGATGAAGAGTTATATAGTCTATGGGCCTGATCACTAAAACTATGGAGTAGTATATTTAAAAATTGTGGAGTGTTTATTAATAATGCAGATATTACCAAGAGAGCAGGAATTGATATAATATCTATAAACTCTTTAACAAAAAACTGTATTTTTGATTTTTTTCTTGTAAGTAGAATAAGTAGAAAATAAAAAATAATGATTATTCCAGCTAAGAGAAATGAATAGTAGGTAGTTTGCATATAGGGGGCCGATTGAAAAACACTGCTATATACAAAGAAGGCCAACAAAATAGTAATAGGTGTTAGTGATTTATTTCTATAACAACAAATTAGAACTATGGTGGTTATTAAACAAAAGCTTCCCAGTAAAAGATGAATGTGTCCATTGAATATGCGCCAAGAGATAATCGGAGCAAAAGCAGAAAGCCATGTCATTCCCACGAGGTCCCATATAGAGAGAATATTTTTTTCTTTTGTCGATAAAACCAAGGATAGTTTTATGCTTAGAAAAGCAAAAACCAATTGATAAAAAAAAATTGTTAGATTAATTGTATTAGTAGGAGAAAGTCCTAATTTGTTTAAAATACTTATATGCAAGATCAATCCAGAAATATCATTTACTTTATGACCTCCGCTTCTTAATAAATTAAATAAATTATCCTCCCAATTATAACCTCTGGATGCCATCTCTAATATTTCAGGAATTAGTGCTCTGATTGCGTCACCATTTGCAATCGAGTAGTTAGGATTTAAACCTAAAAAAATAATCCAAGTAAAAACAATCACTATTGAAGATATTATTAAAATTTTAATATCGATAAGCAATAGTGAAGCAAAAATATTTTTTTTCTTATCATATATAGTTTCAAGAATATTTTTTTCAAACATAACATTTCTTTATTAAGATGTTTTTTCAAAAAAGATAAAATCACCATTAATCTTTTTATTCTTTGTGGATAAGTCAGAAAAAATCTGAAATTCATTTTTAAAAAAAATGATGAGTTCAATTGAAAAAAGAAGATAGCTTGATAGAACCATTATCCCTGTCGGATACATCCCTTGATACCAAATGGATGGATTTACTATAAAAATAATTTGTTGATTTGACATAATTTAATTAGTTAAATAATTGAGCTCATAGTACTATGTTGATAAAATTAAAATTATTTGACAAGTAATTAGTTGTTTACAAAAAAAGCAAGTATCATGATGCAATGTCGGCAATGTGGTTCTCCATTACATAAAAATATTTTGCCTGATCTCTCTGGTCTTTTAGATCGTTTTCAAGGAACGCAAGGTATTTATTCTTACTCTCAATGCTTAGATTGTAAACTTATTCAATTAACAGAAGATCCCAATGATATGGCCGCCCTTTATTATCACTATTCAATTAACAAAACAAAATCTTTTTTCTACGATTTTATTCGTGCAGTACTTATCGCTCCCAAATATCCTCAACTTAATGGAAGAGGAGTTTTGCTAGATATTGGACCAGGTGATGGATGGTATATGACATCACTTCAAAAAAAAGGGTGGGATTGCTATGGAGTAGAACTCAGTGAAGAAATGGCCTGTAAGATCAGACAGCAAGCAAAACTAAATATATTTTCTATTGAGAACATTAATCAGCAAAAGTTTCATTCATTTTTTGATGTAATAACCTTCAATTTTTCTTTTGAACATTTAACAAATCCTCTAGATATGTTAGATGCTGCTCAAATATTGCTAAGAAAAGGAGGGCAGATAATTATAACTATTCCCAATATCGAATCACTTAGTTTTAAATTTTTTGTGAAAAATTGGTTTGATTTAGACCCTCCCAGACACATTACATTTTTTACAAAAACAATGCTGGCAGACATTTTAATACAAAAAAATTTTAAAATAAAAAGTATTGTTTATATATCTTCTGCAAATGATATTGCTGGATCACTACTATATTGTTTTAAAAACAAATTTAACAAATGGCCTTGGTATTTTCTCCTTCCATTAGGAGTTTTGTTGCAAATAATATTCAAAGATTCAAACTTTCGCATAGAAGCTGAAAAGAAGTGAATATTAAAAACATGTTTTTTCTACAGGTCCTATGTCTGTTGAGAGATTTTTATTTTTTATTATTACCTGTATTCCCTGTACTACCTACATTCCCTGCACTCCCGCTATTACCTGTAGAAGAAGATGATGGTGATGGCGTTGATGATGGGGATTGATTTTTAGGTTGATTTGAAGATTGATTTTTATCAGTAGATTCATCTGTTGGTTTTCCTGAATCTTCTCGTGCTTGCTTAGCATTTTTGTTCATTTTTTCAAATTCTGCGATTTCCTTAGCGCGTTCTTTTCTTTTATTTTCTAAGAATATATCATTTACATATTGTCTTAAAGCTGTTTTTTCTTTTTCATCGTATGAATGAAATAAACAGCGATATCCATAGGAGCTTCGGCCTTTTTTCTCCATAACAGGGGTAAACGAAATTTCCGAAGGAACATTTATTTGATAAACAGAAAATAATTTTAAAGGTTTAATAGATTCAATTACTACCTCTGTTTCGGAAATTGCTAAAATTGTAATTTGATTAACTATATATGCAAAGCTGTTAGGCTCATTGCTGGCAACGTAAACCACTTTTTCTCTAAGTTGATCAATTTTTGCAAATTTATATTTTCTGGGTTCAGCAATTTTAAATTGATCTAATTTTATTTTCAGTACTTTTTCTTCTTCAGCGATAGAAAGTTTTCTATAGGATTCATCTAATTTTTTAATATGATCAACAGTAATGTTTCCACTGTATTGAATAATTCTAGGATAGTTATACTTGGCCTGAATAAGGTTTGATTTGTGATCAGGGCGATTGCTAAAAATTATAATTACTGGTGTATAGCTTGGAATTTTTTTTATTGCTGCTAATAAGGTTGCAAAGGCGGTCTCATCATTTTTTGTAAGTGAATCATAGATTAATGCATATTCATC
>JADGAM010000008.1:0-46820 GCA_015232015.1 Oligoflexia bacterium
AGGTCCAGGTCCAAGACCTCATCAACCAGGTCCAGTTGTTCGCCCAGGCCCAGGTCCAAGACCTCATCATCCAGGTCCAGTTGTTAACCCAAGACCAGGATATCGAATTCCTCACAATAGACCATGGGATTCAGGATATCGTCATTCTCCATATACTCCAGATTATCACAACAATCATTACTCAAGATCATGGGATTACTTCTCAACAATCTCATACGATCGTAGATTTGTTTATCGTAGTAGATGGATTCTAGAAAGAGCTTGGTCAGATTTAATGTCTTATGTTGGTTACTATACGTGGAACAATTATCCATATTATGTCTACAACGGATATATGTATCGTTATAGTTCAGCTGATTATTGCCAATATGATTTGATTGATCAGTATCAAGAACAAGATCAAGACTACCCTATTGAGACTTATGAAGGATACTGTAACGTAGCTTATGATCAATGTGCTGAGGCCCGTGATAGTTACAATTATCAAGAGAACGATTATCGTTATGTATGTGCTGAAACCTATCAAGAACAATATTAATAACAATATTAATTAATTTTTTATTTAATAAATTGATTGATTGATAGATAGATACACAACTTGATACAAAAAAAGCGGTACTCATCATTAAAACTAAATATGATGAGTATCGTTTTTTTTATTTTTTTTATTTTTTATTTTTAGCTACCCACTTAACTATAGACTTTATAGACTTTTAGACTTTAAAACTCTGCTATAGCTGCACCTATTTTTTCTTAAACTTGAAAGGAATTTTTATGTTACTTACCTATAAAATTAAATCAATAATCTTTTACTTTTTCCTATCCTGCTTTTTATACTCGACACTGACACTAGTGTATAGCATGGAAGTTTCATGCTCTAAGCTTTGGTCTACTGGTCTTCCAGACCCATCTCTAGTAGGAGCAGTAGATCGCTGTGAGGAATTTTATTCGGCCCAGATTGGGGAAAATAAATACAAGGCCTTTTTTATCAAAGATATTTGGACTAATAATCCCAAAGTAAACGAATTAGCAGAAGCAGTTAAAGAAGGAATTGAAAAAAGTGTCAATCTTTATAATTCCTTAGGTAATACTAACAGTATGAAAATGCCTTCTGTTTATGTACTCTATGCTGATTTTCCGGCCAAACCTTTAAATCCTGGTGGTCATGTTCAGAATGCAATCACCTATCCATTCTTTAAAAATAATGAAGCTTGCCCAATCATCATTTATAGTGGGGCCTTAACTTTAGATTCTCCAAAGCAAAAGCAGATGGTGGCCCACGAGCTATTTCATTGTTACCAATTTAAGAATATACTCTTCGGCAACAAAAGAGATGTTTTTATTAAAAATCAGAGTGCTCGTGAAAGCAATGGTTGGTGGCTAGAAGGATCGGCCAACTATTTTAGCAACTTGGTCTATCCTTCCGTGAATTCAGAGTATCTGTTTGATCCACTTTATGATGCAAATGTAGAAGTACCCTTTCAAACATTGTCCTATAGTACAACTGCTTTTTTTCAATACATGGGAGACAACACCTATGGGGGGCCAGGTCGGATGGCCTTCATTTTTAAAGTTATAAAATTTACTGACAATAAAGAAGATCAATTAAAAGGTGCACGTTCATTGAGCGAGGGAATGAATTTTCATCTCTTTGCTGAAAAATTTATCATGAAGGCAATTCCCGATAGTGGAGGTGGTTTTCATCCGACTGTTTATCATGGACCTACAACACAATACTTTATTGATAAAGAGACTACCTCCTACGAAGTAGAGTTTAAACCATTTACTATTGCTAGCAAGACCCTTAAATTTGCTCCGGGTGGAATTTACAATTTTACAGTAACCAACGATAATCCTTTAGGAAATAATTATTTTAGTTACCGAGACAAAAATGCAACCTCTTGGCAATACTTTAACCCCTATACTCCAGCTAATGTTGATACTTCCTGTGATAAGAAAGAGCGCGTACTAGAATTTCTTCCTACCAGTATGGCCATTAAAGAGTCAGTAGGCGAATTGGAGAAAGCAACTCTTAATTTTGAATATAAGGAGGCATCTTGTCCCTGTAAAGATGCTACCGCTCCTAATAGTTGTATAATTGGAACATGGAAAATGGATAATAAAAGTTTTGATAACTATATGAAAAATTTTTTCAAACCCTATAATGGCGATATTAATTATTTGGGATCGATGGGAGATCTTTATATCACTATCTCTTCTGATCAACGATTAAAGCTTTCCTCCTCAGATTTTCAAATTATCTATGCTATGAAAAATCCCAGTGTTGGTGTGACCAGTCTGTTTGTGGGCGGACTTCTGGCAGAAGTTGGTGCGACTAATGATGGATATCTTTGCTTAAAAAATATTGATGGTCCCATTAGTGTACATAATACCATTAATATGGGAGGAACAATTACTACAGGAGAAGGAGATCTTCCAATAGATAGTAAAAATACGTTTGTTAAATTTTCTTGTAATCAAAATACCCTTATCATTATTAATGAAGCAATAGGTTCAAGAATACATTTTAATAAATAATCGGGGGCCGAAAAAAATAAGTAAGGGCCTGTGAAATAATATTAAATATTAACCAACTCTAATGATTGAATAATTTTTCTAAATGCATTTCCAGGATAATCTTTTTTTGCTTTTGAGATAAAATCAGCAATAGTCCAATTTTCATTATCAATCATATAATCAATAAAACCATGTGAAAGAATAAATAGTGCTGATAAAGGGATAATTCTTGTAGAGGTAATCTTTTTTGGAAAACCATTACCTGTAGGGCTTTCGTGATGTTGCTCAATTATTAAATGAACATCATCAGGGAAGCCATCTATTCCTCTTAAAATATTTGCCATCTTAATCGGATGTGTTAGTACCAATTTTAAATCATCTGCAGATAATCCTTTCTCTATTGCATCCGTCTCTGTTTTGATTTTTGACAACTCCGGTTTTTCGGACAAACCAGCATCATGAAAATAAGAAGCATAGACCAACTTTTCAATTGTTCGTTCTGTTTTCCATTCTACATTTACTGCAATGGCAGTACAAACATTTATTAAACTTCCAACATGAGAAGTATAATATTCATCCTTATTACGATTTATTTTTAACATCTTTAATATTTTATATATATCTGGATTTTTAATTACCGTTTTAACAACTTTGGCAAGGTTTAATTTAATCTCTTCAACTTGACTTGAATGTAATTGAAATGGTTTTCCCATAGAATTACTTATAAGATCTCCGGCATTTTTTATTTTGCTTTCATCTACTTCCGTTAGTTTCTCTTGTTCTTCTTTTGATTCTTCTTTTTTTGAATCCTCTTTTGAATCCGCAGATGTAGCTATTGTCACTACTTCTTTTTCTTTGCCCTCAATTACTTCTTCCACCTCTTTAATGGTCTCTTCTGCCGCCTCATTTTCTACCTCATTAACTGGTACAATTAGCTCAATCTTTCCATCATCTGAACTTATAATATCGTCCATTACATTATCAAGATTATCTAAAATCCATTTAGATGTTTTCTTTCTAATAAATAAGTAATTAATTCCTTTGTTGTAATATTTTTCTAAATCATCCGAGCAAAAAACATCTCCCACAGATAAAACTTTCAAATAACGAGTCTTTAATTTGATGAAACAAGGAAAAGAAAGTAATTTAAATCGCATTAAGGTTTTTAATGTTATCTGGGAATATTCATTCAGTTCATAAGTTTCATCTATTTTAAAATTTTCTATAATAAATTTATTAACTTTCATAACAGAAAACTTATTTTCAAATAATAGTGCAAGATTTAAAGACATAATATTTTTTACATTTTCATCGTTTTGATCATATTCTCCTATCACAATTAAAGCAAAATCAATGGTTTTTCCTTCTCCTTGTTGTTCTATTAAAAATTTGTTGATTTTTGAAAGAATCTCTTTATCCTCAGTGATGTTTACAAAGATTAATGAATATGTATTTTCAGAAAAACATTTATTAAATTGTTCCCAATTTCCTGCAATCGAAACTTCGAAATTAAATGTAGTATCAATACTATACAAAAAAAGATCTAAAATATCGCTATCACTAAGTATAATGGCCTTACTTTTTTCATTCATATTATTTCTTCTTCTATTTCTGAACTATTTCGGAGCTATTTCTTTTCCTAGTTACTCCTCTTATTTTTTATTTTCCCTTCTCTTTTGTTTTTGCTTTAGTTTGATTTTGATTTTGATCTTGATCTTGATCTTGATCATGTCCTGGTTGTTCTTGGTCTCTCATCTCTTTTGCTTGTTTTGCATCTTGATTCATTTTTTTAAAATTCTCCACCTCTTGTGCTCTCTCACGACGTTTGGATTCCAACACTAAATCATTTAAAAGCTGTCTCAAGGAAGTTTTTTCTCTCTCGTCATAAGAGTGAAATAAACATCTATATCCATAGGAAGTTATTCCTTTTTTTTCCATGATAGGAGTAAAATTGATATCTATTGGAGTAGTCATACTATAAACCGTATATAGCTTTAATTGTTTTACTGATTCAAGAATCATTTCACTTTCAGATAAAGTTAGCATCGTCACTCTATGTATTAAAAATGCCACACTCTTTGCATCTTTTCCTCCTATATGTACAAGATTATTTCTTATCTGATCAATTTTAGCAGTTCTAAATTTTTTTGGTTCCGATGTCTTTAAGTGTTCTAATTTTATTTTTAAATTTTTTTCTTCTTCAAGAGCACAAAGTTTACGATAAGAAGAATCCATTTTGGTTAATTGCTCTATAGTAATCCCAATCTTACTATAAATAATTCTTGGATAACCGAAACATTTTTGAAGTCCCTCTGATGAATGCTTATTATCCGTACTAGAAACTAGTATTATTGGTTGATAACTAGGTATTTTTTTTACAGCAGTTATCAATGCTCCAAATGCTGTTTCATCGTTTTTTGCAAGAGTTTCATAGGTTTTTGTTAATTCTTCTATTTGTTCTTTCTGTAAATTCTCTTTCTCTATTGTTTCAGCATCGATAGAAAAGGAGCGATCAAAATAAAAAACTATCATCTGTGGAAAAAAACGAACTAATTCTGCATCAATCTCTTGATTTATACACATTTGAACTCTGACTGAAAGAAGACTTTGTAATTTATGAGTATGATCTAAAGCATTTAGTAAAGTAAATTCCTTATCAATAATTAATACTTTTGTAGCAGGACTAACTTTCCCAGTATTGTTATTAATCCAATCAACTTGTCTTCCTTTGATCTCTTCTATTTGTTGATTTCGATCGTTCTCTCTACCTCGATATGATTCTGCCGTTTCATCATCGGATTTTGGAGGAAGAGGTTCAACATAACCATAGGAAAAATGATAAAAATTATCAAAATCATATATTAGATTTTCTTTTCCTTTGGTTTTAATCTGATAGTTCTTTGAAAAAATAAATTTTTCAAAAATAGGAGTCTCCAAAGTGACAAATTCATCATTTTCAATATAAGCATTCCCCTCTACATACAAATAATCTTTTGATATTGATCCAACTCTCATTACTTCTCTAATGTCAATATCTTGTTTTCTATTCACACAAGCAAATTCACAACGTATACTCTCTTTGGGATACATAAGAACTAATGAATCAAATGCTACATCATAAAGTTCAATACCTTTATAGTGATTTATATAAATACCTGCACTATATGCTTCATACATGTATATATCTTCAATTCCTTGTTCAAAAAGTCCCATTACAATAATATTTTTTGTGAAATCAAGTCTCTTTAAAATCTGCCCTACCTTCAATGTAGTAGCAGGGTTTCTTGTAAAATCTAGATATATAACCCGAGGAGACATTGCAATTATTTTTAACATTAACAAATTAAAATTTTCAAAATCATATATTTTCTCTTTTATAAAATCGAAGGTCTTCCCTTTGGACATTCCAGTAATCCGTCCTTGAATCGCCATCCAATAGCGCTCATCATCTCCAAGATATAAAAAAATATCGTTTTTTTTCCCTTGTTGTGCTTGTGCCACTTAATTCCCCAATAAAAATTATGTTATTTTATTATAAAAATTATAGTTGAGTACTTAATTAATAATTATTAATAGTATAACATTAAGATATTTTTGTTGGTAGATGTTTCACTATCATCTATGCACCTATTTTATCTATCAATTTGTTGGGAGAATAATTGTGGACAATAATTGTAAAATTGGAATTTTTGACTCAGGATTTGGAGGACTAACAATATTCAAATGTATAAAAGAATTATTACCAGAATACGACTACATTTACCTAGGTGATAATGCAAGAACTCCCTATGGTGTACGTTCATTTGAAACTGTTTATCAGTTTACAACTGAAGGAGTCGACTTTCTCTTTAAGAAGGGATGTCGTTTAATAATTATTGCTTGTAATACCGCTTCCGCTAGAGCTCTTAGATCAATTCAACAAAAATGGTTGCCTAAACATCTTCACTACAGCTTGTTTCCATTCTTGCGTGTGCTTGGAGTAATTAGACCTACCGTTGAAGATATATCAAAATTCACTAAAAATTTTAATGTTGCTCTTTGGGCCACTCCTGGCACTGTAAAGTCTGAAAGTTTCGCTCTAGAAATAAATCACTTTGCTCCTAACATTAATCTTATTCAAACTCCATGTCCGCTACTTGTACCCCTAGTAGAGTCAGGTGAACTTGAAGGAGCTGGTGTTGATTATTTTATTAGTAAATATTGGCAACAAACAATTAACCAAGACATCATAAATACAACAAACGTTGATACACTTTTACTTGCATGTACTCATTATCCGCTACTGCTACCATCTATACAAAAGCTACTTCCTCTAAATATCAAAATACTTACTCAAGGAGAGTTAGTTTCAGAGAGTCTTAATGATTATTTAAAAAGGCACCCTGAGATGTCTTGCAAGTTATCAAAAAATAGTAGCGTGTTATTTTATACAACTGATCAATGTGATTATTTTAACAATCTTGCTCGGATATTTATGGGAGAAAAAATTTCTTCACAAATAGCAAAAATTAACTGATAACTGATTATATTGGTCTGTTTATTTTTATATTTTTATATTTTTATTTTTTATTTTTTATTTTTTAAAAAACCAACAAAGGGGATTTTTGTGGAAGATTCAAAATCAAAGGATTTCATCAACAACCATCATGACAAATTTTATTTAAATTATGGTTTTGCGACTCGCTCACTTCATGCTGGAGAACATGTTGGTCAACCTGAAACCTCTGCTCACACAGGGGCCATCTATCAATCTTCCACGTTCGTATTTAAAAATTCAGATGAAGGGGCACAACTTTTTGCTGGCGAAAAAAGCGGTTATATCTACACTCGCTTAGGTAATCCTTCCGTAAGATTATTGGAAGCAAAAATAAATGCATTAGAAGGTGCAGAGCTGAAGAAAAAAAACCCAGATTTAAGAATATCCACAATTGCATTCTCCTCTGGAATGGCGGCCATCTCATCTACTCTAATGGCGATACTTTCAAATGGTGATACGCTAATTTTAGCAGACGTAGTATATGGGGCCACTGAACATTTAGCTTCTAATGTTTTAAGCAAATTTGGCATAAACACAGTTGAAGTAGACACCAGCAATATTTCGGCCCTTGAAAAAGTTATTAAAGAAAATCCTAAGGCAAAAGCTATTTTATTTGAAACTCCAACAAATCCAAGTCTAGTTGTAAGTGATATTAAAAAAGTTTCTGAAACTGTAAAAGCAGTTAATCCAAACATAAGAGTAATTGTAGATAATACATTCGCTACTCCTTACCTACAACGCCCACTGGAGCTTGGAGCAGATGTAGTTGTTCACTCTACTACAAAGTATATTTGTGGCCACGGAACCGTCGTAGGTGGACTTATGACTACATTTCATGATGAGATTAAAAACGCTGTTTACATGATGATAAAAGATGTAGGAGGAAACCCAAGTCCATTTGATAGTTGGCTTGTAAATTTAGGTCTAAAAACACTTCCTCTTCGAATGGAAAAACACTGTAGTAACGCTATGGAGTTGGCAAAATATCTTTCCGACCATTCTAAGGTAGCAAAAGTTCACTATCCAGGTCTTAAAAATAGTCCATATTTTGAATTGGCCAGTAAACAAATGAAACACTTTGGAGGGATGATCTCTATTGAACTTAAAGGTGGTTTTGAGGCCGGTAAAAAATTAATGGACAATATTGAAATTTTCACTCTGGCCGTATCCTTAGGTTGTGTTGATTCTTTAATTCAGCATCCGGCATCTATGACTCATGCTTGTGTACCAAAAGAGAAGAGATTAAAGGCCGGTCTTACTGATGGGCTAGTAAGAATTTCTGTTGGTCTTGAAGATTTAGAGGATTTAATTACTGCCTTGGATAAGGGATTATCAATAGTATAGTATTAGTAATATAGTATAAAGTAAGTGTAAGTGATAGAGTGACACCTTAAATCATCATAAATCAATTTTAAATTTGGCCCGTTGATTGCAGAAATAATAATGTAAGCAGGTAGCTTATTAAATTCTACTTTAAAGAGGGGAGTCTTATTTTTATGTTTAAAAATATAAATAATATAATTATTTTGACCTCTCTACTTCTATTGGGCTTCATTATAATTTTGGCCCAGGCGAGTTCTGTATAGAGATTATGAAATAGAGATTATGAAAAAAAATCATCTAGGAAAATAACGTTGGCCACATTGGTTTTTGCATATTTTTCTTGAATCTTATTTTTACCATCTTCAAGATCAGGTGATTTTATTCCATGATTTATTGAACCACTGGCCTCAAGATATGCTGACAATTCATCGGCCACTCTGACTAACAAACCATCTAGTGGATTAAATTTACATTCATTATATTTTTCATCTAATAAATAACTACTTTTCCCTGTACCGGTAGTTAATGCAGTTAATTTTATTTTTTTATTTTCATTAATTATTTTATTATCAAATTCATCTTCTACAAAATATAAAATCTCTTCATGCCAACTTACAGGTAGAGATGGCAATAAATGCAATTTTATCGCCTCTTTCTCATACTCTTTAACAATTTTTTCAACACCCTCAATACCACTTTTTACAGGAGAGATTATATCTCTAGTTAATGCCTCTGGAAGATCGTGAAAAAGTGCTGCAAAAAAATTATTATAAATGCGTTTATCGCAAAACTTTATCTTGGTTTCCAACATAAAAAAATAGGTTATTATTGCGGTAATTAAAAGATGCCCGAGTACTGATGTCTCTGGAGTACGAGGAGTTCTGGCCCAACGAATTTGAAAGCGAAGTTGTCCATACAAATTAATAAAATTTGAAAATTCAGATAAATTACTGGCATATTTATTTTGTTCAATTTTACTACTGAGCTCTCCCCTGACTTCATCAACATTGTGAATATGGCGGTTTAAATCGTAAATTAAGTTGTATTCCCACAAAGAAGCAACTTTGCTGGCCAATTCAAGAATTTCTTTTTCTGTTGAGGCATAACTATCATCTGTAAAATAGCAAACCATGCGATCATAAAATCCGCCTGGTATATTTTCAATGTCACTTTGAACTGAATTAAAAATGAAACGATTAATCTCATCTTTCTTATGCTTTATTAAAAAAGAAAAGACGGGTCTTTTAATATCAGTAAGAACCATGTTTCTAATAAATTCAAAAATCTCCGCTTCAATCAAGCGCTGCCAATTAAAGTTACTTATGATTTTTAAATCGCTATTATGGTTATTATCGTTATTATTTAATGTTAATGATTTTGCTAATACGTAAGCAATCATCATCTTGTGTGCCTGTTTATCTAACTCCGTTAGTTTTATAGGGCGAAGATGATCATTCCATCTTTGTATAGAGGCCAGAGTAAAAAGTTTTGGAAAAAATTCTTTAGAAATCATACTTATTAATATTAATATAACAAAGGTTAATAACAAACAAGAGGATATTAAAAATGAATTTTCCTATCTTGTTCGTTTTAAAATTAGAATGAGAACTTAGGGTTGCACGCAACCGTATGATGAAAGATCAGTAGAAGGAGGCATATTTATATCTAGTAGATTAGAGGGAATTACATAATTAGCTTTATCTATAGAAAAAACTACATTCATAGTTTTTTTAGGAAAGTGTGGATCAACAACCGAAATTTGAAGGGCCCGAACTCCAAATGGAATTACATTAGAAAATGAAAAAAAACCCAAATCACATGGTGCTATATTTCTGATTGTACTTGTTAAAAAACCTTTGCCATCAGGATAGATTATTGTCACAGTTGCCACTCCTTCAAAGGTCCTTCCTACATTTAAAATACTCCCTGAGACGGTAGTTTTTACTAAATTTGCAGGTATAGAAATTCTAATATCTTGTTTAAAACCATCTCCTCCTTCTATCCCATCAGCACCATAACTAATTAGTGTGGCACCTCCATCTACTGTTACAGTGTAAGAATAAGGATTATTCCAAGCATCTTTAAAATAGTTTAACGCTGTTTCTGAGCTACTTAAATAACTTCCATTCCACCCTGAAGCAATGGCCAACTGAGGCCTCATTTTCCAGTCCTGATACGAAGAAGGTTTGGTTTTTAAAACAGCTAGCCCATACTCTGAAGAGCTGGCAGGAAGTGCACCGATATCGCCTACAATTCCAAATGAGGCACGCACTCCATCTTTTAAAATATTTGGGTCTCCAATTAAAGCATTGCGTATTTCCTCCATTCTTTTTAAAGTACTCTCGAATCTATTTTCATCAAGAGAACTTTCCATGACTGAAATACTTCCAACCAACAATATTCCTGTTAGAAGAATAGACATTGTAAGCTCAAGAATGGTGTACCCACCTTGTTTTCTGCAAAGATCTGACATTTACAACCTTTTATAACCTTGTCATTGAAAATGTTGGGAAGTAACTTCTGTCGCTATTTTTTTATGAGGAGCGTGTGGCTGCCATCCGGAAATTAGCAAGATTAAAAAAAATCCTATGGTATAGGCCAAGGCCACGTGCCATCCATGTCTAATGAAACGAAAGACTGATTTCGCCTCAGGAAATTTGTTTGAAAGGGCCACTCCAGCGGATGATCCAAACCAAATCATGGAACCACCAAAACCTACGGCATAGGCAAGCACGCCCCAATCGTATCCACCCTGAACAAGGCAGAGTTTGGTTAAAGGAATATTATCAAACACCGCCGAAACAAAACCAAGTCCCAAGGTCACAGGCCAGGATGCCGACGGTAATTGCTCTACCGGCATGAGCGAAGCACATAAGACCAGCGAGATTAGAAAGATCGTTCCTTGCCAGGCATGTTTCAATTCACTCCAAGGTGTTGAACGAAAGAAGGCCCCAAGTAAAATGGCAACCCACACACCAAGTGCTGGAAAATCGAGAGCGTAATTAGTAGCAATGGCCAAGAGAAGAATGAAGGCCACAATGGCCAATTTCCCAAAATCTACCCGAATCCCTGGAGGTGCATCACTTTGAATGGCCTGGTAATTGTGTTGTTGATAGGCACCAATCAATCCAAACACTACAAATGATCCCAAGGATCCCCAGATTGCGTGAAATACGTCTAATGGTGATATGCCATCAATCCACATAAGTGTGGTTGTAGTATCGCCAAGCACACTAGGGGCGCCACCGGCATTTGATGCCGCGATGATTGAGGCCAAAAAACCAATGTGGACTTTTCCCTTGTATACAATGAGCGCAATCGTTCCCCCAATCATTGCTGCTGCAATGTTATCGAGAAATGAGGACATTAGCATGATAATAATTAGTAAGGTTAGGGATCCCCAATAACCATTGGGAATATAATTTGGAAGAATGTCTGGCACTTTTGATTCTTCAAAGTGTTTTGCTAAAATGGCAAATCCAAAGAGGAGGCCAAGTAAATTGAGAAGCGTTCGCCATTCACCACCTTGATGGCCGTGACCTCCCCCTCCGATAATATGGGTGTAAAGGGAAAAGTCCACGACATAAATCCACTTAAAGATTAGCACTGAAAGAAGTCCCGTTAGCGCTACATACATAGTTTTCGAATGAAAGAGTGCTACACCAACCAGGGTTGAAGCAAATAAAATAAATTCTAACCTGACTGGCCCAATATGCGGAATCATGCTCACCTCATCATTCATCATTCATCATTTTATAAAATTATTGTTAATTATTGTTATCACTATCATTATGCCTGAGTGTATTACAGTTTGACTAGGGATCTAAAAGAATTTTATCTTCAGAATCCCAAATAACAATCGATGGATTAGTTATTTCTGGTAAGGCCATGAATGTAGTATTATCTACCATTGCTCTATGTTTGAAATGAAAGTGACCAAACACCCATGCTAGCGGACGAATTTTTAGAGAGTGCCATAATTTTGTCAGTTCCATTTCGCCGCAATCATCTTCAGGACCAGGATCAACCTCTTCGGTATGAATACCTCGTATATAGCAGTTTCCCCCACTACGCAATTCTTCATTGGCATGCATGCCAATGCCGATGGAGGCCGGGCAGGAGTGAGTTATCACCAAGTCTGGAGGATTTTTATTAAAGCGGCGGGATGCCTTGATTCTCTCCGATGGTAAAATATAGTTGCATTTAAATTGCGGTCGATCCCTGTTCAGCGCCCCTCCTAAAAATCCGATTTTAGATTGACCAAAACTTAGCACACTTCCACGTGTAACATAGTTGAGATTGATTTTTGGATGCCACTTTGATTTTTTCTTGAGCCAAGTGTGATCTTCATGGTTTCCATCGATGGCATAGACAGGAACTGGAAAAACAAGATCATCATCTGAAAAGAGATCAAAAGTTGTTTCATAAAAACCAAAATCACCGACTTGAATGGCAGCATTAATACTAAAGGTGGATCTGGCATAAGTGAGTAAGCGATGAAGGAGATGTAATTTTCCATGTACATCGCCAATCAATAGAATACGCATAGGACTAAAGACCTCCGCTGAAAACATTTTGGGCCCTGGCCCTAAAGAGTGCTAAATCGGAAAGAATTTTCTTGAGCATGGTTTGCTCTAATTGTGTCAGATCGTTAATCGATAGTAAATTATCTGGACGCAGCGATTTTTCAAACATCTGCATCTGATTTTTAAGACGTAACTGCATCAGGATCTCGTAGGCCACCACTAATTCATCATGGCCGGAGCGACTAATAATTCCATTGATCTGCAAGCGAGACAAACGCTCCAAGGTATTGACCTCATAGATGTTATTTTTAAGGGAATACAATTTTGCCAAATTACTTAATGGGATGAGGGCCTTTTTTATATTAATCGACTCATTGGATTCGAATTGAAAACCAAAAGGGCCAATAGGTGGTTTTGTCTGCAGTAGAGAATTTGCAAGATTTAAAAAGAAGATGTTATTGTTTTGGATTAAAGTAAAAAAAATTTTCTTTAACCTCTCTGCAAAGGAGTTGTCTCCATAAACTGTGCGCATATCAAAAAAAATGCTAATGTCGTGCAGATCCTGAGTTGTGGAAACAGTGGCACAATTTTTAAAATAGAGTTCCCACTGAGAGAGTGACTTACACCACTTAGGGTTGTTGGCCATGACATTTCCTTGACATAGACGTTGCCCAAGCTGACTGAGGTTCTTGGTGATAATCTCTCCAAGGCGCAGAAAGTAGTCAGTGCAGTTTTCTTTATTATCAAAGATGATTCCATTATCCTGATCTGAATAGAGCGTTTGCTCCGAGCGGGCCTCGCTACCAAAGACGACAAAGGCAAATTTGCCAAGGGGTGGCCCCCCACCTAACTCTTGAATGGCCAGCTCAATAATTCGTTTGATAACGATATCGGAGAGGTTGGTGATCACTCTTAAGGTTGCTTCAACCTTGGTTCCATTATTGATCATCGCCTTAACAAAGGTAGGAATCACCTTGTGGGCGGAGGCGATCTCTTCTATTGAGGTTGCGCTATTCATTTTGTTGATCAAAATGGATAATGGCCAATGTTTTGACAGCAAAATGTCTGCGGCCTTCAAGATGCCAGTGGGATGAGAGAATTCATCGATGACCAAGAGTTGATCCAGATTTTTTTCCTGCATCAGAGCGATCGCCTCAAAGAGCAGTGATCGCTCTGATATTGATTCTGATATTGATTCTGATATTGATTCTGATATTGATATAGAGTTGGAATGATGAGTATCAAGATTTCCATTTCCAACAGCTGTGGTCGCATCCTGTGGCATTACCTGTGGCATTGGACGTTTAACGCTTGCAATGGTTTGAAACAGATGTTGAAAATCTAAAATGAGTCTAGAGATGGCCTCTTTCTCCTCATCCTTCTTGTTTTTTTGCAGATCCTTGACCGTCAAAATAAAACAATCTTTTTGGAGGACAGCGGAAACAACCATTTCAAAAAGAGTGCGAGTACCATCGCGATGGATGAGGCCTTTTTGATCAGGAGTTATAATCTCATTTAATGTAAGTTTGGTGAGTTCCTGCAGCTGGTATCCCAAAATATCGAGGAGCGCTTTGTTCGCGTAGACTGGAAGTCCATGCATTACCAGCAAGATTCCTTCGTGGCTGGACTCCACCAGCAAGCGATACCGCTCCTCTGATCTTCTTAAATCGTTTTGAAAACTAAAGCGCTGTCTCTCAATATTGAGGCCTTGCTTGACCAGATAAAATAAAATCATCGCCATCAACAAAGATATACCTATGGAGATCAAGATTATTGTTTGGGTTACGTTAGAAATCTCTTCCCTGACGTCGTCCAAATAAACGCCAGTTCCAATAATCCATCCCCATGGTTGCAAAACCTTGACAAAAGAGAGTTTGCTCACCAACTTTTGCGATTCATCCTTCCACTGCCAAATATATTCAACATATCCTTCACCATTTTGTGCAACCATATTCGCAAACTCAACGAAGGGACGTTTACCACTGCTGTCTGCGAAGTTGGTCAAATCCTTGTTGTTCAGATCGCTCCGATATGGATGCATTATCATACGGGCATTCATATCCGAAATCCAAAAATAATCCTTGCTTGCATTTCCATAACGAATGCTTTGAACGCGTTTAATCGCCTCCTGCTGGGCACTTTCACGAGAAAGTTCTTGATTCATTTCTTGTTGATAGTAGTTGGAAAGTTCACTCCAAATAGCGTGAGTCAGCTCTTTAACCATCTCTTTTTTTCTTTCAACGATCACCTCCTTCATCTTGGGAATAAGTAGAAGGAAAATGGTCACATTAAACAGCACCACTGCAAGAATAGCGGGTGCTGTGATGTGAAGAAAAAAATGTCGTAGGTGAGGTCGCTGACTACCGTCGATCATAATAAACTTAATCTTATTAATCCACGTCTGGCCTGTGAGCAAGGGCCATAAATGTTTCTGGATCTTTGCCAGTATCGCTAGTAAAGATGGTCACAAAATACAATACGATGAAAGAGGCGCTCACTCCAAAAATGCCGGGACCTCCTGCTACAGGTAGGCCAAAGAACATATATTTTGATCCCTTGATCAGCAGAAGAGCAATGAAGAGTACTGAAACTGCTAGACCTGTTAAGGAACTAGCAATCACTGCTTGCCTGGTGGTACGCTTCCACCACAGTGTAGCGATCATTGGAGGAAAGATAGCACTTGCTGCAATTCCAAAGGCGAGCATCACTAACCAAGCTATATTCTCCTGCTTCAGCATCACCGCCAAAGAAACCGCAATTGCCGACATCACTAGAGTTGTGATTTTGGCAATATTGAGCTCTTGCTTCTCAGTTGCATTAGGGTTGAGATAGACTTTGTAGAGGTCATGGCTGATAGATGATGCCACAGTGATCATAAGTCCAGCAGAAGTTGACAAAATGGCAGCTACTGCGCCTGCAGCACCGATGGCCATAAGCCATGGGCCACCAACCAAATGGCTGATCTCCAAAACCGCCATGTTTTTAGCTTGACCAATACCTGTCGATCCTTGAGCAATCCATGTAACCAATTTGGTATATATACCAGGGAAGAGTAGGAATCCAAGAATGATGGCACAGATATAAAAAATACCAAGCGCTACAATACATAGAGTGACACTCTTTTTGGCGGCCCGAGCGCTAGGAACAGTAAAGAACATGATAAGGATGTGAGGAAGACCTGCAGTTCCGAATACCAAGGCAATAACAGTACTGATCATAGCAAGAGTATTGTCAGTCTTTACACCAATACTCATAGCACTCTCCGCAGTTGGCATCATCTGGCGTGCGGTAGCAATGGCCTCCATTGCAGGCATGTTGCTTATGGCACTAACTACCTCTTGATTTTTGGCCGCCAAAAGTGGCGGTACCACTTGATGAGCAGTTGCAAGTATCCCTGAAAAGGAACCTTCTCCAACAATGAAATAAGCTAGAACTGTCAGCACAACCATTGTAATGAAAAGAAAAACTGCCTGGATGGCCTGGTTGGCAAGCGTGGATTTCATACCTCCAAAAATAATATAGATGCTCATAAGCAGACCGAGACCAATAGTCACATAAACAAAGTTCCATCCCAGTAGCAATTCAAAGAGTAAACCTGCTCCAAGCATTTGAGGCACAAGATAAAAGGTGGAGATAACAACAGTACAAAGCATGACAACTAATTTAATTCGGTTATCTGGAAAACGACTATATAATGCGCCAGCAACGGTATAGGAACCTACGTTTCTTAGCGGACCTGCAATCAATAATAGAACCGCCATATAGCCACCAAAAAAACCAATGGAAAGCCAAATGGAATCGATGCCGAAGACACCGATGTCACCAGGACAGCCGAGGAAACTGGCAGCTGATAGATAGCTACCAACCATGGCAATGCCCACTTGTACCCATGGAACATCATTTCCTGCCACATAAAAATCGCTAGTGGTACTGGTACTTCTACTGGTCCACCAAGTGATAACAATACTCGCTATCACAAAAAATAGGATAAAACCGACCACGATGGAGGTATCTAGTTTTGAAGCGGCGACAGAAGATGTTTGCGCCCGTGTAAGTGCCGGGGTCATGATCATGGTCATGGTTATGGTGGCAAGGATGAATGTGATTAATCTCTTTATACTCATTTTGCCCTCCAAAACCAAACGATAATGATAATCCACGAAATTGGAAAGATAAGCATTGAAAGCAACAAACCGAGAGGCATGCCCAATGTTGACAGAGAAGCTATTTCCCTAAAGGACGGCGTTTGAATAACGGCCGCACCCATGTAAAAAATGAAAAAAATGGCAAAGAGACCAAAATTAAAAATTATCTTACTTCGATAAGCTGTGAGCGGTGGTGGAACATTGTTAACCATGATTTTATCCTTTTGCTAAACGATTTTTGATTTATGATTAGTATTTGCCAACTTACTTAGAAAGTCCAGAAAATGCTAAAGCACTTTGAAACGCTAGAGTACTTTAAAACGCTAGAGGGCTTCTATAGAAATTCCTTCCGGGAAAGTGCATCCAAATAACAACAATTTTAAATGACAATTTTTTCTAAGTATGTTAGAAAATCGCACGAGATACGTTAACTAGCTAGCGAAGAACTATTAGCTAGGCAATCAAGAAACTATCTAAATAATAATTTTTAATAATTTTTTAAAGGATGCTTGCTCTATGAAAAAAACATTTAATATAACTTTCAAAGTCCCTCATCTAACTCTCTCTCTCTTCTTATTCTTATTTCTAATCCTTTTTTCAAGCACTCAACTCTCTTCATGTGAAACTTGTAGTGATAGCACGGTTGTTGGTACCATTACAGACTCTTCGGCAACTCCACTTCCAGTTGCCGATCTTCAAGTAGCTCCTTGCCATCAATTGGATCAATCGGTGTTAACAGATGCTAAAGGTGATTTCAAATTAAAATTTCAAACAAATAAAAATGGTAAAAATCTACTTTGCATCACAGGTTCTAAAGGAACTGGTAAGATACTAATTAAGACAACAGAGACAGAACCAGCATCCTCTCTCTCCTCCTCCTCCTCTCCTTCTAACCCTTCTAGTCCTTCCCATCCTTCTAAAGAAATCGTTATTAAGGCCAATTACCCAGTTAAAACTACAATAAAGATGCTTTATTTCAATGATGTTCATGGTGCTATCGATAACTTCCCAAAGGTAGCAGCACAAATTAATAAAATCAGAAAAGAAAATGAAAATACTTTTGTATTCAATAGTGGTGATAACTTCAGTGGTAATCCAATTGTTGATCAATACGAAGATAAAGGCAAACCAATCTTTGATCTTTTAAATGCCATTTCTCTAACCACTATGGCCTTAGGTAATCACGACTTTGATTTTGGTCAAGAGATACTTCTTAAACGTGTTACTGAATCAAAATTTCCAATTATAAGTGCTAACGTAAAAGTTGTTAATAGCGAACTTGCCAAAATCTCCTTTCCATCTCATCAAATAATTTCTACATCTAATGATTTAAAAATTGCTATCACTTCAGCAATTGAAATCAGCAATAATGGTGCCCCATCCACGTTGCTTAAAAATACTGCTGGACTTAAGTTTACTAATCCTCTTGAAGAATTAAAAGCTCTAGATACACTTAAAGAAACTAGCGGAGCAAATCTTTTACTAGGACTAACTCACATGGGATCGGAAGATGATTATAAATTGGCCGCTGAAACAAAAAATTATGACATCATAATTGGTGGTCACTCTCATACTTTAATCAAAAAAGAAGTTATCATAAATAACACTTTAATTGCTCAGGCCGGAGATTATTTAAAAAATCTAGGTGTAATTACTGTGGTATTTGAAAATGAATCTATTGTTAGTAAAAAGAACGAATTAATTGAAGTAAAAAAATTAACAGAAGAAGATCCTACAATTAAGGCAATGGTAAATACTTTTAATAATAACCCAACATTAAATCAAATAATCGGTATCGCAGAAGATGTTATTTCAGGCAAAGATGAACTTGGTGCTTTAATAACCGATTCTATGCTTAGTGTTCATGGTGCAGATATTGCTTTTGAAAATAATGGTGGAATTCGTATGTCAAAATTAAATCGAGGTAATATCATCTTAAAAAATGCATATGAATTATTGCCCTTTGGAAACGAAATTGTACTTTTAAAAATGACTACTAAAGAAATTAGAGCGCTAATTAGTTATTCATTCAATAAGAGAAAAAATATTGACCTACAAGTTGCAGGAATAAAATATATTGTTAAAACCAAAAATTCTGAAATTGATAGCATTAGCTTACTTTCTTATAACAATGAACCTATTAATGAAGATAAAATCTATACTGTAGCAGTTAACGATTACATCGCCAGCAGCTATATGTTTGAACATAGTGATCCTGGTGTATCTACTACTTCTGCAGATAATGATACCTTAATTAAATTCATTAAATCACAGGCCAAATTAAATTATAAGGGAATAAAGCGCGCTTTAACTGAGAAAGTTCAGTAAGTCTGGGCATACCTTACAAAAGAGGCCACTTGTTTACTTTGCTTTTTCAAAAATTTATTGATGTTCATCAGTTAATCCTTAAAATCGAATTCTTTAATCTAATACTATAAACTTAAATATATTAAATTTTGGATTTCTCAGAGGATATCGCAGGCCGTTTTATAATTTTGATGAAAAATACGGGCCTATCTGTTTTTTAAGAAGATAGAATTTTCACACCCATTATTTATTTAGCCTTATTTATTAAAAACTCTTTGAATCTAGATAGGAATATGCTGAAACTTTAGAAAAGTGTTTAGACGTTTATAGAAAAAAAAGACAATAGTATTAATGGAAAATAATCAAATCAACAGGCCAAAAGGCCATATTTCAACGCACAGATGAAACCGTGCACGCACACAGCGCAGAGCCTTCTGAGGCAGGGGCAAAGCCGAGAGTGACGTAGCCTTTTGAGCCGTCGAGGAGAAAGGCACATTTTTTATCCTCACAAAACGATGACGACCAAAAAGAGCGATGTCCCCCCCTACCGCCTTGGTCACTATTTGGTGCCTCACTCAAATGGCTTTCTTTAGGAGGATTCCAATTTTTATCATACCCTTGAAACCCCATATCTCTTCCTAATTTACCTAAAGAAAGAGTATTTGTTGAAGATGAAAAAAAGCCATATCCATCTAACAGACCAAATTTACATCCTAGCTCAGGATATTTTTTATTAAACCCATCACAATATTCTGCTGCCTCTTTTTGATTCACGCCATCTTTGATGTCCGAAAATAGCAAATAAGTATCTTCCCCTTTTGCATTTTTCCATTTCCAAGCAAAAGGCCCCTCGCTGCCTATCCTCATCTTTGGAAGTTCTATTCCCGTAACGGTTTTCATCACTTCCCCTGTCTCGTAAAAAGGAAGAGTGTATTCAGCGATTAATCTTGCTATGTCAGTGGGTAGATTATCACAGTGACTTCCCACTCTGCTCCCTGCGGCCTGACGAATGGCCTTTGTCAATTCTTGTGATTCCGCTGACTGCGCAGCTTTTCCTTTTTTTACGTCTTGAATTTTCTGTTGCTTTTGATCTTCACTTGCTACTACTGATGTTAAGTAGATCGATAACATCATACCAATTGTTCCCAATAAAAAAACATAACACTTTTTCATATAACCTCCTAAGAAGACGCCCACTTGCGCTAATTATTATTATTCTTATTTTGCCATACGACTGTAATCGAGAGAGGTGTAACACAAAATGCTTGGTACTCAATCCTGGTCGCTGCTTTAATTACTATTCTACCAAGGTCGAGTTTTACGACTTATAAATTTTTTATAAAATTTTTATAAAGTTTGTGTTGTTGGTTAGTTAACTCATGTAAAATAAAATAAATTTAATAAACCAAGTGATGATTGCAGGAGGCAGAGTTTTTCTTATTTATGTTTATTTATAAATAGTTTTATTTAAGTGTGATTGTGATCACATTTACTATTTGCTGCCTTTCACTTCCTCAAAAAAGACTGACAGCTGAAGGCCATGATCAAAATATATAAAGTGTATTGTATTAGGAGGTGAGTACTTACTTTTTAGGAATTTCTTAAAAACTAAAAACATCGATCTCTGTATAGAAAGTTCCTTCACCAATATCTGCAGAAACCCACATTAGAAAGCGAAATGTACCTAAGCTTTCCGTTGTTGTTCCTTCTTTATTACCAACAACAGAAGATAGGTGAACACCTCCTTCTGCTAAATGCTGATCATTCACTCGTGCAATCAGTTGCCAATCTTGCTTTGAGAGATGATTGAAATTGGGATTATCTTTATTAGAACCTAACAGAAGAAAATATTGAGGGGCCCGATTATAGCGATGCCGTGAATAGGTATTTATCTTCGCTAATGGAACGCTCTTTTTTAAATCTACTACAAATTTACCGATAGTGCCGTCATACCATACACAGCGATCTGGATCATCGTCATTTTGTGCATAATCACCATCATGAAGTCGTGGTAAATTTTTTCCTTGCGCTCCAGAGCGAGAATGAGGAGAGGCACCTACATAAAAAAGATCTGTATTATTTCCGCTATGACTATCAATAAAATCACTTTTGCTAGGAGCTCCTCCCACTAATTGATCAAAGGATTGTGCTCGCTCAGTAGATGCAGTTCCTAAGGGAACATCATTATAGAATTTTTCAAAATCATCACTGCTCGCCTCTTCAGTTGGTTGGCGAATCACTCTTCCATCGAAATTATCATAGAGATCTACTGCTGCTTTGGTTGATTGGTTCAAATCATTAGCAAGCGACATGGCCATGATTTTTATTTTAGAATTTTGTGGCAAAGTTATAGTTTTGGCCCCAGCAGGAAGATTGATTGCATATTGAAAGAGATAACTAAAAATATAAGAATCATTTTTTCCTGTTTTAAGATGTCGGTGAGTTGCAAACCAGGCCACTTTATCTCTTTTGATAAATCCTGGAATCAGAGATTTAAGGTTCTTTTGGGAAAAACCAAAAATTCTTTTATCAAAGTTACCGATACTACCCCACCATTTTTGGATGTTTAATTGCTTAATATTACCATCGATCTCAAAATTTCCTACTGTATCTTCAGATGCGGTCGCAAGTAGATAGAGTACATTGTGATTATTGTGATTATTGTGATTATTGTGATTATTGTGATTATTGTAATTACCTGTCTCGATTTGAGGAAGAGCAATCTTTTGGCCAGCTGCTGAGATGGCATTGGGTTTACCTAGAAAAACATCTGCTAATACAAAATGAACACCATCAGAAGTAATTCTTTTGGGATAGAGTTCTGCAGGGTAGGACGCACCAGAATTGTTAAAATCAGCATTGCTCATGTTATTATCAAAAGAGACAACATCACTGTTAAAGTAAAGAGAGAGATCTAGCTGATAAGAGCTTTTGGGTGGGTAATAAGGAGTGCTTCTTTGCAATTTAAAGGCAAAACTTTTAGGTGAATATTTACTCATATCCACTACTAACTTTCCGCTCGATATTTCCGCATTTTGTAGGTATCGTTCTTGTCCATCAACTTCTACTACTTTTTCAATGGGCGAAGCAAATTCAACCTCAAATTGCTGAGTATTTTTGCCAGCAAGTTCTTGCAAACGAAGAATATAGGTATCCTTTTGATCTTCGGCCCTTTTGAGAGCGGCAATGGCCACTTGTGAAGTTCCGATTTTAATGAATGAGAAAACCTGGCCATTAGCTCCCAGATGTTTTGTTGTAGTAAAAGCGAGTAAAGGATTGTTGAGACGTGCCGCTTGCCAACTAGAATCACCTTTTCGCCAATCACCAGCATGTCCATAAATAGCATATAAAAATTGGTGGTGACCAAAGTCTTGGGAAGATTCATGATGATATCCACCTTTATCAGTGTTTGGCGTATAAAGAAGAGTTAATCTAAGTTTATTATCACTAGGTTTATCTGAGCCAAATTTACCATCCTCTAAGATTGAAACTCCGTAGCTCTGATTGCTATCGGTTAAATCAAACCATTGATGAGAGGGAACTTCATACTTTTTAGGATCATTGTTTTTTCGTTCGATAGTTCCTACTCCTAGATTATAGGTTGCATTTGGATTTTGAACTGTAAGAGGAAATGCCGCTTTAAGCGATGAATTTTTAGTTAGCCAATCAATCGATGTGCTAAATTCAACTTGCTTACCACCTTTAGTAAGTCTAATTTCTTGTATAAACTTTGAATTAAGTTTCTCTCGAGTAATTTCTAAAGCAACTCTAACTGGGCCATTTTCAATGATACGAATATTTGCCTGGCCATCAACATAGGCATATGGCGGTTTTTTACGATCATCCCAATCCATATTCCATGCTGGCCATTCACGTGGTTGTTCATATTGAAATTCAAGGCGAGCGGGCGCTTGCAAGAGCTCGCGCTGATTTGCTTTATCAAAAATGGAGGCCACATCACCGTTTCCATTTATTGTTACAACAAGATTTTGGTTTTCAATTGTACGCGCCGAGATCTTTATCTCATTGTCTGCGATCTCATTGTCTGCGCTAAAGGGGGTAGCAGATGCACGAACATCATAAATTTTCCAACCCACAGACGGAATTTTTCCCAGAAAAATAATTTCGAGAGAATTATTTTCACGCTTAATAATTTGCGATGGTACTTCTTCGCCATTTGGATCAAAAACCCGCACATATTGAGGAAGCGATTCAGAGTTTGAATTTGAGTTTGAATTTGAATTGGAGTTATAAATTAATTTTGCTGATACTACGTCTTCTCTAGGAATTGATAGTGGGTTATAAACAACTAATGGTCTTCCTTTTATCCCAGTATGTGTGTCCATGGTTGCCGCCACCGCACCAACACTGTCCTCTAAACTTGCTGAAAACAAGTTCATTGCTAAAACTTCATCATTGTAAGAAAAATCGTAGGCGGCAGGTATTGATGTTCCAGGAAGAATGTCATGCATTTGCGACAAAAGCACTCGTTCCCAGCCCGAATTGATTTTCTTTATTGGATAAGGAGCACTACCCATCCAATCGGCCACAACCGAAGCTTTTTCAGAAGCATCCGCCAGTAACTCATTTTTTCTATTCCATCTTTTCATGTAGGCCTGAGAGGATAAAGAACCGGTCGAATGTTCAGTTAAAAGTAGATCCCCTTTGTACTTAGGCAATCTATTTTTTTGTTCTGTAGTAATATCACGAAAAATTTGATCAGATGATGCCGTAACAACTCTAATTGGCCAATTGGTTTCAAGACTCCTCATAACATTATTAACATCTTCTGACCGGGGAGCGCCTCCTCTATCACCAACACCATAATAGTGAAAATCAGCAAAGACTCCGTAGAGTTTTCCATTTTCCATAACTCGATTAACCCATGTACGATCTTGTTGTAATGGAATTTTTACTTTCCCAACATAGTCACCTGGGTTAAGGGCCGCTATTACAGATGCGCCATCAGGCCCCTCCCAGGTACCCAAATTAAAAGGAATGCCCACTGCTGATCCCCACGTTAATTTTTGGGTTGAAAACCCTTTGATTCCAGCATGGGCCCAGATGGAAGGTAGCGAGGCCGGGAAACCAAAACAGTCTGGCAGCATATAATCAATGCTTTCTTTGCCAAATTCCTGACGAAAAAAATTATTTCCATATAGTATCTGTCTGAATAGAGACTCAGAGGAAGGCACATTAACATCACCCTCATCAACCGAAGAGCCCGAAACAAACCAGCGTCCTGCTTTCACATATTCTTTAACTTTTTGATACTCGTGTGGATAGTACTCTTTTAACATTTTATAGCGAGCGGAACCGCTGAAATTAAAAGTATAGTCAGGAAAATTATCAAAATTACTGAAATTTTGCTCGAGCGTATCTTTTAAATATTGTTCTATTGTATCCTTATAAGTCCATTGCCATTGGGTATCTAGATGAGCATATCCCACGACATATAGAACTGGATCAGCAGCAGACAAAAGTTGGGCCTGAGCTGACCTGGTTTGTATAAATGTTATTGTTAGACTTATAAAGAGAGCAAATGAAAGTGAAAGTGAAAAAATACCTTGTGTTTTGTTCATTATAACCTTCCATTGATGATTAGGCCTGGAAAAAAATAACTTAAACATTTTTATGTAATATTTCAACATATTTATGTATTTCGGCAATTTGGCAATTCGATGATCCGATGATTCGATAATTTAGATGATTCGATGACTCGGTATCTTGATGTATGGCAGATGTTAGAACATTTCACTCTCAAAATAATTTTCTTCTCCTCGAGAAGCAGCAGTCAATGCATATACAATTCTTCCTAAAGGTAATTTGAACTTTACTGCTTTTTTAGCATATTCGGCCCAATTTGCAGGTAATGCTTCAGTAATTGGATTCCATTTATTCGAAATCATTTTATCTAATGTCATATAAGGTTTGGCCCCAGGAGCAGGAGTCCACAAGAAGTCTGGATGAGAATCAGCATACCATTCTCCCCCTAGAATTTTACCAGTTTCGTCTAATTCTAAATCATAATAGTATTTAGCAGTAACCAAAGAATCCAAAGTTGGATTATCATCTAATTGACTTGGATCAGTCTCCGCTAGATAGGTAATAGTCATCTTTACTCCTACTGCGTATTTTGCATCTTTTGAGCGGAAATTGGTAAATTTATCTTTAGTAAAATCTTTTAATAAAATAATAGCGCTTTTAGCATCAGAAAAATTTTCAGAAGTTTGTGGATTAAAATAGGTGTATTCATACGATAGCATCGGTTGATTCCAAACTTCATAATCATATATAGAATCGATGATAAAGCTCTTTTTTGCTAATCCTAATTGATTTACCACTGTCATATGCCATGTTCCCGGATTAGTATCAAAACATTCTGGATTCAAAATACGTCCACTAGTTGCATCTCTTTTTACTTCTTTATCCTTATCTTTAATTGAACATCTTCCTCCGGCCAAATATTGAGGGTAATTAGAATTGGCCCAAAAAAGAGAAGATAGTGCCTTTATGTCTGATGGATAAAAAGTGATTTTGTATTTGTTATTTAAAGAATTCACAATAACCGAATGAAGTGGCCGAGGAGACATGTAACTAGCTGCTGCCCAGCCATGACATATACCCATCCAGGTTTCAACTTTAAATTTTTCATTGTAATATTTTTCACCTTCTTTCCACATTGCTTTAGAGAGAGAGAACTCTTCATCACCAATTAAAAGATCATATTTTTCAGCAGGTGATAACATATTAATTGTTCCCTTTTCTATATAATTTTGTGCTGGATTTTTTAAAACATATTGGTAATATTTTTTCCAACTACTGTCACGATTGAGTATCCGGTCCCATAAGTCGGTCAAGGCATCTTCAACAATTTCTGCATTAGGGTCAGCATAGCGAAAACCTAACCCTCCTTTATAAATAGGCCAATAATCATCTGACCATGGTTGTGTCTCTAATGTGGCCTTGGTAAGACCTGCCTTATCAATATCAAAAATGTTTTTTATCATTGTCGTGCGATTGTAAACGATATTATCGGCCAAATCATTTTCAAGATAAGCAGATCTAATATTAAAAAATTGTGAAACGTCTTTATTTTTATTATTTTGATTAAATTTTTTAAGAAGTCGATTGCGAAATGCATATCTTATTCTCGATAATTTGCTTTTTTGTTCTTTCGTTAAAATTAATTTGGGAACAATCTCAGCATTAATATTTCTTTTAACTATTCTTTCACTCATCACTTTACTAGGGTTTTTAAAAAATCGTGTTAAGAATGTTTTGGTTTCTAGATCAAAGTTATCAGATGCCATAATTTTGCTAGCTGGATTCACCATCCCCAAAAATAATAATAACAACAATGTTAATTTAAATTTAGTTAATTTAAATTTATTTGCATGGAATATTTTTTTACTCATGATTACTCCTTATAAAATTGTCGAATTCACTAGGTAAAGGAATTACATACTCCAACTCTTTATATATTCGTGAAGTATTCGAAGGAGTTATTGGTCTCATTTGTGTATCTGCAGAAGAAAATGATTTTATCTCTTTTTTTGCTTTATCAATCGCTTGTGAAAGAGAATATCCATTTGAATATTTTGCCGCTAAAAGCGCCCTACTTTTATTTACAACTCCTGAACTAGCAATTTTCCCTTTTAAAGTTGCTTTATAATCAACTGTTTTTATAATAATTTCTTTCACGTTTGCAGGGGAAAGACGGGAGTTAATATTTAAAATTTCTCCAGCAATATTTGAAACGTATGGTGCTGCCTGGCTTGTTCCACTTAATGTTGCCGATTTGTTTCCAGGAATTACAGAGACAATTCCTACTCCAGGAGCTGCTACATCTACAGTTTTGTTTCCATAGTTAGAAAAACTTGCCAATTCACCAGAGTTTCTTGTAGCGGGGACAGGGCCTCTCCAAGCTCCTACTGATATAGTGTTTTCAAGTCTAATATTCGCAGGGGCCATATAATATTCATCGTTGTTGCTTCCATCATTACCGGCCGCAAATACAAATAAAGTATTGTTGGCAGATCCATAGAGAGTTGTGGAATTTGCTAGTACTTGATAAAGGAAGTGGTTTCTAACAGAAAGTAATTCTTTTTTAGTAGGAAAACGTTTAAGAACCATTCGAAAAAAAGTAGTAACTATTTTTTCTCCTTGGACTATGCCAGTACCAAAAGAAGCATTTGCAACTTGAACACCAGTAGTGTCGATATATTTTATAATTTTTTGTACTACTGCCAATTCTCGAATAACTAATCTTGCTAAAACGAATTTTACAAGATTTTCATTTGTTAAACCTTCCGCAATTGCATCCTTAATGTCTTTTTGAATAACAATAGGAATAGGTAGATCTTCGATTCTAACATTTATATTATAATTATCTACTGGAGGTTTTGGAGTAGAAACAATTTTTATTATTTGTACTCTATTTTCATTACTTTCATTAACTATAATACCAGAAACGTGCGTTCCATGGATATAAGTTCCTAGAAAAGTAATTTCTTTCATAAATTTTTTATCAGCTAATTTCTTTTTTATCCAAAAAATCTCATTAGGAGTGGCGGTTGCATAAGCAATTTTTGCCTCAATTTCTAAAAAGAGTTTATGTTCACTCGTAAAATCCACTGGATAATTTGGGACCAGGAGTATATTGTTATCATCAACAAAATTCCAACCGAAAATATCATCAATGTGCCCATTATGATCATCATCTACAAAATTATTTGGTATCTCCAATTTGTTAATCCACAGGTGGTTTCTAATAATATTTGTATTTACATCTACTCCTGAATCAATAACCGAAATTGTCGATCCATATGCTTTTGTTAAAAACAATGAATTATTTGAAAATAGTGCTAATGTTAATGTTAACAACACAAATCTTAGAATAAAAAAAAATTTTTGTTTTTGAATCCTCATTATTGTACCTCTTTTGTACTTTTTTTGTACCTCTTTTGTTCCTTACTAATATTTTAATTACAACAAATAACTTACTTTGAAATATATTTTTTCCCTAAATTAGGTAACGCCTTACTGGTATTGTTTAAAAATAATAATTAGTCGCTGGCGCGAAAGCGACAGTGACTAATTAGTAAATCTATAATTTTCTAAATCTATAATTTGGTAAACACTCACTATCGAAAAATTTTTTTTGACTTTTAAAAATGCTATTCGTATTTTGTAGTGTTTGTTATTTTTGATAATTTTTTTTGATAATATTTGCTTCTACTTAATTTCAATCATTTTCTATTATTAAAAACAATATTTTCAAAGGAGAATCAGATGAAATTGCTGGCCACAAAAATGCATTTTGTTTCTTTTTCAATTACGTTACTATTCATGCTATGGTTACTACCATTAACAAAACTATATGCAGACACAGTTAATACAATTAATAGCGATAGAGAAGATGTAGACATTTCTACAGACCTCATTGTGGATAAATCAGCATGGGATTCGGCCAATAATCCCTCTAACATAAATGAAGAAACTTCTGATCAAGCATTTGAATATAACTTTAATAGATTGCCAATAAATGGTTCACTCGGTTATCAACCTTGGAGTGATAATTATTGGCCAAATTCTAAGGGAGGGTTGACCTATAGATGGCACTCACAAAGAGGTTTTGATCGTTTTCGATCTGCTCCTTCAAACAAACGAAAAGCTATGAGAATGTCTATGCGTAGAATAGCTGCATTATCACCTGCCGAAAAATATGACATCTTTACTGGGCGTTTTGATTATCCCCTTACAAGAGCAGAGAGAGCTAGAACTGCTGGAAGTGATGAAAAATGGGAAGGAATCTGTCATGGGCTTGCACCTGCTTCTTTCCTCTTTAAAGAACCAAAACCCGTTACACTAAGAAGTGTTGATGGAATTTTAATTCCTTTTGGTTCCTCAGATATAAAAGGATTATTATCGCTTCTTCAAGGTGAATATAATAAGAATGGTAAGAACTATTATGCAGGCAACCGTTGTAATGAAAAATTTAATGTACTTCGAGATTTTAATAGAAGCAATCCATGCTTAGATGTTAATGCTGGTGCTTTTCATGTTATCTTAAGCAATCGATTAGGAATTTTACATAGAGGTTTGGTAATGGATAAGGCAACAAATATAGAAATATGGAATCATGCCCTTCTAGCTTATACAACTAAAGTAATTAGTTCAAGAAGACCATCTCGTGGGGCGGCCCGTAGCACAGTTAAAGAATTAGTAGTCTCAACAATTTTGACATATACACTAGGAAGTGCTCAAAGTTTTTATCCAAATGACCCTGCAAGAAGAAAAGCTTTACGCCAAAACAAAGAATATAGATACATATTAGAATTAGACAGTGATAGAAATATTGTTGGAGGTAAATGGATTTCCTCAGATTATCCAGATTTTTTATGGATACAAGATCGTGCAACTTTTACAAGCACATTTGAAGCTCTGGAAGAAATCTACAGACGTTCTATTGAATATAATGGAGATATATATTAACACTATTATCTAATATCTAATACCTATTATCTATTTATCTATTATCTAATACCTAATATCTAATACCTAAACCTCGTTGGGAGGAAAAATGAAAAAGCATGTGTGTTTTATTTCTATCTCATTCTCTTCCTTATATTTTATCATAACATATTTTATCACAACATATTTTATCACAACTTTCATAACAACATTTGCTCAAAACGCTTATTGTAGCAGCGAACTCCATGATCTAATTTCCCATAAAAAAACATATCCCATTATCTATAAAGGAAAAGAAATACCATGGAAAATACAAATCAATAAAGATAACTCGGAAGTTAATTTTGTTTATAAATTTCCAGATCACGGTAAAAAAATCATTCAGGAAATACCATGTAGCTTAAAGCTTAGAGGTAAGCAGATACAATGTATCTCGAAAAATATTCCTCAAAAGATAATTGGGCATATTAACAATCGTTATGCCACTATTTGTGATGAAAATTACAAAGACGTCTGTGAACTTTATTTTTCTGAATTATTTCCTTCCAAACGAACAAGCGCATTTCCTAATAATGCTACCCCTATTAAAACCATCACTCTATCTTTATCAGGCATTTTCAATCTCAACAAAGAACACATTCAAGGTTCCCCCGGTTCCAGTAATTTGCTTCCCACTTCTCATACTAATCTTTTTCCATTTATTTTATCCTCTCCTTTACAAGAGGAAGCTGGAAGTTGTCTTTATATGGCATCAACTGGAGCAGCGGAAATCATACTAAATAAAAAACTGAATCAAGCTAATAGTAAAATGGATGGGGATACTGATTTATCTGAAAGGTTTCTCATGAATATTAGTACTGAAACGCCGGACTTCGCAGTTAATACTTTTGAAAAATTTAATGTTGTTGAAGGAGGAATGTTAAATAGGGATTACCGTTTTACCAAAGGATATTATTCTCGCGATGAAAACGGAAATATACTAAGAGATGTTCATTCCTCCCTTTATGGAACTTCTTACAATTGGATCGAAGAGGTGCCTAGCGATTACAAACTCAAATTAGTAAAAATCCCTTATTTAAAGAGAAAGGATATCTTTGTTAATGGTTATGGGCCTTGGGACATTGGAGTTATGAATGATGATGTAGTCAAAAACATTAAACATTATCTTGCAAAATATAATTCCCCTATTTTGTTTATCTACAATCATTATAACTACTGGCATGCAGTTTTAATTGTAGGTTATGACGATAGTGTTTATGTAGGAAACTGTCCATTTGTTTATAGTTCCAGAAAGTATTTTTTAGAGCAAAATGAACGAAGCTTAGTAGAAAAAATTGATAGTGCTTTAAAAAGAAAGGACTGTAAAGAATATGGTGTTTTCTATATTCGCGATTCGTTGTTACACGCTAGTAACGACACTTATGTTTATGATAGAAACGCTGGAAGCAGAGGCATCGGTCATTATGCCGAAAAAATCATTAAACAATCATATGATTGGGCCAGAGTGCTTGGAAATACTGCCTATATGATATATACAGATGCTCCCAACAACCCAATAATCACACCACCAATTATTCCTCCTGCTCCTTCACGCATTGTAATTAAAGCAAGCGATTTCCAGGTTAAATTTAAAATTTCTTTATCATCACGTTCATCACGTTTATCGCGTTTTAATAAAAAACGTCTCTTCACTTTATATCTTAGTGAAATCAAACCTGGAGTTTTAAAATATGTTAAAAGTGTTAAATATGATGTACACCCAAGCTATAGATCAGCTCCCACTTGTTTTAGCAGCAACAAAAATTCACAATTTTCTTGTGGAAATTATATAATCTCTAAAAATGGTTTTAAAACTAGAGGAGCAAAAATAACTCTAACAGATGATCAGGTTCTTACTCTCGATGAAGGAACCCAAATTTCCTGGTAAGTTTTTTAAATTTCACATTCAAAACTTTCCGGAAGCTCGGCCATTTTATTTACTACAAATGCCCTACGTAGAGAGGTGAGAATAATACTTTTTAGAACAATCTTTCGATTTTCCTCATAATCATATGGTTTAAATTCCGACGTAATATTTATCTCTTTTTGTTCATTATCTGATTGATATATTGACATTATATCAATTCCCATTACTGGCGCAAAACATGACATATCCAAATATTTCAAAACATCTCCAAAATTAATATACCTTGTTTTCTGCCCTTTCTTTCCTCTAACTTTAAAATAAACTCCTAAGTTATCTATGTCATAGATTATTTGCCATTGAGTAAAAGAAAGCGGATGGGCCACTTTTTTTAGAATCTGAAAACCATAATCGACACCCTCTATAGTGTTTAGAGGATCATTCATATGAAATTGTGATGCCATTAAACTTGCTTGTAAAAAATGAGCGATTGATTTATCTTTTTTATGAATAAGAGGGCGTACTACCGGAAAATTTCTTTCTCCCCCAAAACCACGATAGCTGGAAAAATTGGTGATCGAATCTTCGTAAGTAGAGTTAGTTAATGTTTTTAATTTTAATTTTTTACCAGTGGTTATCACCCAATGACCATTAAGATATTCAAAAGCAGCGCAGTTACGAGTGCGATCACACGCTAGATAGTGAACTTTACCATAGTAAGGAACAATATTGAGATTTTTCGTTTCATCGATCATTTCTTTTACGGATGAAAAATTATCTAACTGGTATTGTACCCATTGTAGTTCATTTATAGTTTTTCCAGATTCAACAAATGAAGGGAATTTACTATCTTTTAATATTGAGACTTCTACTACTAATCCCTTCTCGTTTATTCCACCATTAGGAAATTCTCGCCCATATTGATTGAAAGTCAAACTTCCATAACGAGACTTCCAAAAAGTAGTTGATCCATTACTTTTCATACCTTTCAAGACAATTGGACTTTTCTTAACCCCACGTTTATTCAGATAGATCATTCCTTGTCCCATATGCCAATCGTAATTCTTTCCCAAAAAAGCACGATCATGTCCATCACTATTATCCCACATAAAAAATGTTGTACAGGGATAGGCGGCCAGTATAGTTAACAATTGAATGATAATAATTGTTGAACTAAAATTTAAGATCCTAATCATGATTTTACTCCTATGATTTAATTACCTATGTTACTTATCAACAAAAATAGGAATATGGTTTTACAAAATATCTGTCAACATAGGTAATCTTAAGCATATGAGAAAACCTAATCATAAATATTGTCTTAAAAAAATGATTTTAAAGGTGCAGGAGCTAAATGGTTCACCCGCTAAGGCGAGGCTGAAATATTTCCGTAAATGTATAAGTTTCTATTTTATATTTTTAACTACATTAATAAAAGAGTTCAACCATTCTTGATCAGTAGAAGGTATTTGATTGAAACAAATACCAATTTTATAAGCACTGCGAGTAAGTTTGTTTATTTTATTAGGTTTAATTTGGCAACAATTGATTATTTTACCTTGAACAACAATATCTTTATTGTAATCGATTCTAATTGATAATTTATCAATTAAGTCGTCAACATGAAATAAGTTAGTATGTTCTTGCTCGATAATAAAAGATATTCCACCTATGCTTATATCAAAACATGGTAATTCAAAGTGACGAGAAAATGTTCTCTCCATTTTTTCATATTTTTTATTAAATTGTACGATTATATTATGATCTGTTTCAGATGCAGATAATCTAACATATTTTCTTTTATCCAATACATGGATTGTTAGTGGTAATTGAATGTTAAGTAGTAGTAAATTTTTATTTTTGTGAGTTTCTAATAACTGTGATTGAAACATGATTTTTTTATTTGGAATATAAATAAAAATATATTTATCATTTTTTTTAATGTTTTCAATAGAATTTTTATTTTCAGCATCTATTTTGAGTGACAAAAAAATGCTTTTAATATCGTTTGAATAATCTTTTTTATATGATTGTATAGAGACTTTAAGCATTTTCTTAATATTATTTTCAACTTTTACAATAAATATACTTTCTTTGTCTTTTTGAACTGAAGTTAGAATATCTATAATTGAAATTCTGTCAGATAAAGGAAATAATTTTTTATTATTAATAGATGTCATAAAGATATTTCGTACGAAAGATAAAAAATCTTTAAGAAATATTATACAATTGAAATATTATACAATTGAAGACTACAACTAAATACTACTGCTTTCTCCTCCACTTTTCTATGGCCTTATCCCTCTGGTCCCTCGTCTCATTTAGTATACCAAGATCATCTAATGCTTGTTCTGTATTATTAAGTTCTTTTTTCTTATTATCTATTGCTTTTTCCAACTTTTTTTGCTTCTCCAGTAGCTCTACATTATCCGCACCAGCACGTTGAATCTCTCTGTTTAATCGTTTCATATCATCTTCCAGTCCTGTAAATTCCTCTTCAGCATCCTTCGCCTATTTTCGCATTTCATATTATTTTTTCTCCCTTTCAGCGCCACTGGGGGGGGCCGCCACTGCCTCCACTGCCGCCGGAGGCGCTTTTTGTTCTACTGGTGGTTCACTCAATCCTCCTAAATCTCGTTCACATCCTTTGGTAGTAGCTGCGAAATCTTCAGTAGTTAATGCTTTTTTTTCCTCAGCGCCGGCCATTGCTCCTCCCATTGCATTTTCACAAAAGACACCACGAAAGGACTTAATCATTCTAAAAACTTTGTGTGCATCCTCTTTTACAGTGGGTTTAATTCCATCTGATAGCGATAAAGTCTCAAGAGCGGCCATCGCTCCAGCAAAACCAAAGTTTTCGTCTTCACTTCCTGTCTTTTTAAATCTAGTCAGCACTTCTTTCAATTTGACATCCTCGGGTTTTTTTGAATCTTTTAAAAGTTCTATTTGTTGCTTAAGTAAATCTTTTACATTTTTTACTGCGTTTTGTACTGTCTTTGGAAGTTCTTTTTTCTCATCTTCACGATAAGTTTGTCCCACGGCCTTATCTTTATTGAAGTAGTTCCCCATGTGCTCAAACGTATCTCCCCAATGATCTGCACCATGTTCTTCCATCTTAATGAAAATTTTTTTGTTTTCTCCTGAGCGTTTACCATCGCGAGAAACTTCCCCTAATTGTCCAAATAACATAGTTTTAAGTCCAGCGGCCCCAGGAATTTGAATTTTTCCATATCTAAAATCAAAACCTTTTTCATGATAAACAAATTTATCTTTTTGCTCTAATTTTTCTTTTTTATAATGGGAAGAGTAGCGATCATAGACTTTTGCCATATTACTGAGCACCTGAAAAATACGTTCATTTTTATCGTTTATTCTAAATGTTCCTTTTCTAACAAAAGCACGCTGAGGTCGCATGGTGACTGGATCTAAGGTAAATGATTTCCCACTTCGGGCCTGCATATACCATAATAGCTTTGCAACTGCGTCCTGCTGAGCTCCTTTGGCCGCTTCTTTACCTTTTTTTTCTCCTATTTGCTTGGCCTCCCTTACTTTATCAGAAAATTGCTTAAATGGGTCTTCTCCCTTTTCAATTGCTAGAGCATACTTTTCACCGGTTTTCACGTAATCAATCAATGTCTCACGATTATCTATGCCTTTATTATTTTCATTCGCAAAAAGGAAAAGTGCATCCATTAGGGATTCATCATCTGTAATTGATGCTGGCACATCTTCTTTTTCTTTTTTCTTTTCTTCATGCTTTTGCTCTTTCTTTTCCTCACGCAGCTGAAAGCTTATTTTTTTCATATCTTCGCCCAATACTTCAACTTGTGCTTTCTTCTCACATAGCGGCCCTTCTTCTGCTGACATTAAATTTCTACTAGTTAGTAATTCCATAGTTTTAGTTTCCGAGTTCCTCAATGCCATTATGGCATCTGCTTCTACACTTATCGAAAGAACACCAGCGTTCGTAATGGGATGGCACTTTTCACTCCATCTCCAACTCATTTTTCCTATGGTACATTTTTCTTTCCATATCTCTTGCAATTTATCCCAAGTGCAACCACAATCATTCATCAACTTAGACAGTGGATCTGTTAATCTGAGTCTTCCATTTTCAATAGCGCCAGGTATCGCCCTATCCGTCATCGTAGTGAACATCCTGCTGTCGCAGGAAGAACCAAAGGAGCGACCAAGAAGAGATGAAATCTCCTTACACTCACCTGGCGTTAATCTTCTATTTTCATCAGCAAATTCTAAATTCCTAATAGGAGAGTCTGCACGAAGAGTAATCTGCTTCCTCTCTACTTTTCCATTTATTTCTTCGAATACAAAGTAGTGATTTTTCATCATATTTCTTTGCTTAACTATGGCAGGTAGCCTTGTTGGAGCATCTGGCTGATTCCATGATAATAACTCAGCTTTTGTAAAGAAGATGGGGGTGGTACACTTATAAAGATCATTGCTTTGTACGACTTTGGCCTCTTCAGCGGCCGCGAAAACATCTGTTGAAAAGGTCCTGTAAAAAAACGTTAAAATTAGCATTGCGATTATCACACTAATCGCCCATATCTTTTTTAATTTTAATTCCTTCAAAGTTTTCTCTTTCAAAGTTTCCCCCTATTGTTAAAACGCAGTTTTTAAATCTTGTAATGTTGGTCTGCCCTTTGGATCTGGATTACACATTTGCAATATAATTTGTTTTAATTTATCTCTTTCGTCCGAGACGCTTTTAGCTTTAATCGCGGCCATAGTTTTATTCCAATAGCTATCGTAACGTTCCTGTACTTCACTGGTATTTAGAAACTGGGAAGATAAATCTTTTAGAGAAGTTATATTGTGTAACCAAGGTATACGTTGAACAAAAAGCAATTCGTATAAAGAAATACCGAGCGAATAGATATCGCCACCCAATATCCTATCTACACTAGAAACATGGGATTTATCTTTTTGTAGTCGATAATAATCTTGAACCCATTCTGGGGCGTGGTATGGCAACGTTCCTTGAAACGAAGATAATTGCGTGGGATCAGTTAATAATTCAACACTTGTTCCAAAATCGCCTAATTTAGCAGTAAATTTTCCTTGTGATGATTGCTTCAAAAAAATATTTTCCGGTTTAATATCACGATGAACGATCTTTAAGGTTCTAAGTTCGTAAAGACCTGCAATAAGGTCTTTAAATATCTTTACGGCATCAGCAGTTTTTATTGATTGAGATGAAGGAAAAGTGCCGCTTTTTACTAATTGTTGAGTTGAAATCAGTTCCCTCATTGTTTGAGGATAATATTCAAAAAAAATGGCCTGTTTAGGAACTGATTTTCCCTTATCTTTCACTCGTCCAGAATAGTAAACTATATCTTTGCTTCCCAATAAACCGGGAAGTCCGTAAACTTTGCGAAGAATTCGTTCTTCTTGAAGAGCTGAAGCTAATATTTTTTGATCGGGATGATCAGATGGGGCCTTTGCCAACTTAGATGTAAGTTTTACTAACAATGTTTCGGGCATGCTTTGAACCGGATATAGCACTGAAAAAGTTGCTTTTTTAAAGGCCCCTCTCCCAAGAGATTTTAAATAATGTTTGCTATCTAGATGAACAATAATTTCTCCATTAGGATTGCACTGAAACGAAAGAAAGGGTTTAAAGTTTTTGGTTTGGAAGGCCCGCTCTTTTTGATAATATACTGGGTGTCCGTCTTTTTTTGCATCAGCAAGACAGCGAGCTTTAACACTTTCTATATAGTATACAAGAACTAAAAAATCTTCTTCCGCCAGTGTTGAGGAACCAAAAACAGAGGGAAATTTATCTCCTAAAGAATTTAACTTTTTAGCAATTTCCATAACCATTTTCTCTGTAGGGTGATTTTTCAAACAACTGTTTTTCTCATCAAGGCAAGTGGGGATATCCTCATCTTTTTCAGAAGATGTTTGATCAATCTTTTTTTTACTTAAACGAGTAGCAACGATTTTACTGATAATATCTTCTATTTTTTGAAGTGCTTGCTCTCTTTCTTTTAGTGATGAAGCTGATGAAGTTCCTTTTTTTAGTAATTCTAAATATTCGTCTCTTGCTTCGTTGTACTCTTCTATCGCCGTTGTAGTTTTGCTAATCCTTAAATCCACTTTTTTAGTAGCAACTACTGATTTACTTTCTTTCTGAGAAAAAAAATGAAATTCACCAAATATTTCTCTTAATATTTTTTTTAAATTTCCCTCAGGTGCTTGGGCAGGCGGTTGAATCGGACTTGACGAAGCAGAACTGGCAAAAGCGAGAGAAGTGATATTTGACTCTATAAATCCGGTATTTAAAAAAAGCACAACAAAGATAGTTAACATTAATATAAAGTCAGAAAAATATAAATTGAAAATAGACTTTTTGTTTTTAAGATTATTATGTAAGTAAGTAAACTTATCGATATAATGTTTTATAGAATGTTTTATAGAATGTTTTATCAGCATAGCAAACCCTACCTGTATAAAAATTTATCATGAAATTTATCATAATATTCTATCGGCATTTTATAATCCTTTTATTAGAAAACAAAAAAATTGTGACATAAAAATCGAGCTTAGTATTAACTATTAAATAATGTAACTTTAGAGGATTAGAAAAATTTGAATAGACGCGGACAATTTAAACTAATTTAATTTAAATTAAATTAATTTAAATTGATAAATCGTAGTTATAAGTTAATTGAAAAATCAAAACCCACTACATGTTTATTATATTGATATGCCACTTTTGATTTTGAAATATTTTTTGTGTAATCATATTTAAAAGTTATTTCAAAAAATTTGGCAAATGTTCTGGCAATGCTTGTTGAAGGATTTATTGTTTGCTCATATCCTCTGGCCTCTCTCTGCTTCATAGTATCTGTCAAAGTAAAACTTAATCCAAAAGAAAGTTGATAGTTTGTATAAAAATCAGGAATAATATAATCACCTCTTAAATTATAAACATTTTGAGAGTTATCTATGTTTCTAGGAGTTGTAGTAAAATCAGCATTAGATAAAAATAAAAGTAATGATTTATTTTGAAAAGCGAAATTTTGAGTTAGAGAAACCGAGGTTGTATTAGATTTTGTATCATATGTATTAGCAATATAATCTTTTCTTTTAAGTTTAAGTGTCGTATCTCCAATATCAAAGAAAGCAATTTTTTCAGCAACACCATAACTATAAGTTCTACTGTAAAAACGTAATATGCTCTCTTTATTAACATCTTTTGCTGTGTAATTATAATCAAAATCAAAAGTCAAAGTGGCCATCTTTTTTCCAAATTTATGTTCTGTTTGCCAGTCAATAAATGGATTAATAGTATAAGCATCGTTTTTCTTGATGTCACCAGAACCTCTGTGAGTAGCATTGTAATTGTTAGTAAGTCTTAGTGTAGGACTAGTTACATATCTTTTCGCAAAAATAAATCTCTTCTTAGCAGTAAAATCAGATTTTAAATAAAAAGTATCTTTAAATGATGCTTTTTGAGTTGTTTGTTCTGCCTCTGAAATTACGTTAGAATCATACATAGTGCTTTCTTTTAAACTAACAGTATAACCTTTTGGTGATAGCGTTCTCCCATTTACCATCTTATTTTCGTGTAAATCATACTTATCTTTGATCTCATTAATTCGTCTATTAATTTCTATGGCCAAAACAGATTTAGAATCAATTTTTTTTGCCATTTCAAATTGTGGAATTATATCCTCTTTCACACTCTCCACTGGATCCGTTGCTGTTTCCGCTTGCAATAACATTATCTCTGCAATTTGAAAATTTGCAGCTTGATAAATATCTTTCTCTGAATTTTCATTAATTCTTTGATAATATTTAAGAGCTAAACTATATTGTTCAAGCGTTTGTGAAATATAACCTAAATAATAAAGCGAAGAGGTCATCATATAATTTGCTTTAGCTGAATATTTAAATTGATTACGGGCCTTTTCCATCTCTTGGGCCGCATAGTATGCTTGCCCTAACTCATAATGAATATCCTTTGCAATATTACCTAACTTCAATGCCGACTTAAAATCAACTATAGCTTTATCAAAATCTTGCGATTTACTATAACAAAGGCCCCTCAAGTAAAAGGCAGTAGCAAAAAACTCTTTTTCCTGTTTATCACTATGAGTTTTTTGGGCCTTCGATTGATCATTGCCTAAAATATCATCTAACTCCTTCACTGCTGTGGCATAATTACCTTTCTTATAAATCTCCAAAATATTGGTCATAACCTTAGCTCTATCTTGATTTTTTCCATCAGTTGTATCAGTCACATTAGTTGTATTAGTTGTATCAGTTGTATCAGTGGGTGCGCTATGTACAACAGAAAGATTTATAATTATTGTAAAAAAAATAATTAGTACTAAAAATAATTTATTTTTATTTATTCCTTTATTTATTCCTATAGATATCTTCATTTTTTTCTTTATCTCTCCTAAATGTCTTTTAACATCGATACATCGATACATCTATTGCACATTAATAACAAAATTTACTTTAACAGCGTCAACTTGATTAGTAACTATAGTCTCTATTTTTGTTTGTTGTTGATCGATAAATATTTGATCTCGAGTTTGCTCAAACTTATTTACTAAATCTTGCATATTAGGTCCCATATAGTATGTGCTTACAGCTGTCGTTGGTGGCATCATACCTGCATAATTCATATTTACGCCTCCAAAATTCATCAATGGAATATCTGGTGAAATGTATGTCATGTTTGCATTTGGAACTAATACTGCCATAGATGGAGGTGCCATTAATCCAGCAGCGGTCGAGGTAGTTGCGATAGCTCCTCCGGTAGTGCTAGCAGGGCCTCTGTTTTCAGTTGTTATTGGAACAGTTACTTTTACAAACTGCCCACTTGCCTCTAACGTAAACCCTTGAGGAGGAAGATATTGACCTGTCCTAAGATCAATTCCTCCAACATTAGGAGGAGGAATAAATACTCCGGTATTTGAATCAAATGTACTTCCTGGAGGTGGTGGTATATAAAAACCTGTTTTCAAATCCACAAATCCCCCAGGAGGAGGTCCATCTGCTGCCACTGTTGTTTGTTGTTGTTGCGTGGCCGATTTATCCCCTGACCCCTGTTGCCCTTCTTCTGTTTTTCCAGCAGCAGCACTTGTAGTTGTAGTTGTTGTAGTAGTAGTTGCAGTAGTTGATTTATCTGTGCTTGCTGTTTGCTTATCAACTTTTTTATCTTGTCCACTCTCATTCGCAGAGGTAGAAGCATCAGCTTCAGCTTTCTTACTATCACTTGTAATAGCAGCACCCATTACTACAACTTTAACTTGTGATTCTAAAATGGCAGCATTACTAGTATTGGCAAATGATTTAGAAGAAACTCCGGGAGGAATTGGAGAAGCATAATTTTTCTTTGATTCCGCCTGTGCCTCTTTCAATTCAGGGTTATTTTTAAGACTCTCAAATTGCGATGGTGAAATTTTAGCAGGAGGAGTGGAATTTCCGTCTTTTACTAAAGAAACTTGTCCTTCTCCAACCATCTTTGCTTGTGGAGAATTTACCTTTGCTTCCATCTTTTGATAATCAACGTTTTTACTTTCTGCTGGATCAATTGCGCCCATTTTAACTTGACCACTAAAAGTTAATAGCGATGTTAAATTTGTCTCTGAGTTAAAAATTACTTGGAAGTCAGTTCCCCTAATACCTAGTGCTGCTGATTGAGTCTTAATAAATAATTTACTACTCTCATCACCTGGATTTTGTTTCAAGTAATCCTTAGTAACTGTACTTCTAATTTGCCCTTTAATTAAAGATATTAATCCAGGAGCATTTTTTTGAAATTTATTAATTTCCATTTGGCTTTTTGGACCAACATTTACCTGTGATTGATCAATAAAAATAAGTTTAACAAAACTTTTATCTTGTGTTTCAATAATACTTCCTTCAGTTATCCAATCATCCTTTTTTACAGATTTAACATTTCCACTCTTTTCCTTTGCACTAACATCACCTCTTATAATAACTACTTTTGCTACATTTGCTGCCTTATTTTCTTCTCCAATAGCGATGGCCGTCACTAGATATAATAAAAGTAAAATTAAGAAAAAAGTACCGGAAGTACAGATTAAATTTTTCATTACCCATCCCTTCTTAATTTAATATAAAAAGCAATCATCAAATACAATAATACCCTCACATCACTCTTAAACCAACAAGTAATATAATTGTATGCTCTTTTACACTTCTTTTATTTTCATCAACATACAAAGTTTTCACCTCTTTTTTAGTTCCTCCAATAACGGACATCTTTGAACTTTCAAGATATTTATAAAGTACTTCAACAAAGAATTCCTGACTATAAAGATTTATTATATCGACACCAAATCCACAAATATATCCTATTCCTTCATAGGTAAGTTTTTGGTGCATATAAAAATCGCTACGAGGATCACTGCTAGTAATATTTCCTCTTTCAAAGTATAAAGATTGTATGGCGATAACTGGATTTACTATTATGAAAGGATATAACTTTTTAATTTTTTCGCTTTTAGAATTATTAGAAAGCAAATTAAAATTGGTCAGATAATGAGTTATTTTTGGTCCAAAAGTAAGACTCATTAAAACACCATAATCACTATCTATTGTAGCATTGCCAACTCTAATATAAACGGGTGGTGATTTTGTTATGGTTACATATGAGGCCATGGCAAAATCAAAATCTCTAAAACGATATCCAATTGAAGAAGCAAAATCAAAACCAGTATGCCATTTTTTAGGAGTTCTGCCATGAGTACGCATATGAGTAGCTGATACTCCAAGGGCGCCTTTTAAATTCCATCCTTGAGGTAATAAATTTAGAGTTTCTCCATATAACGAAGAAGAAACTGTAAATAAAGAAAATAAAGAAAATAAAATAAATAAAGTAATTCTACTATTCATTCTTTTTTTACTTAAAACTTAAAATTCAACCGTTACTAAAACCCCCGGTACCTTCTTAGCATTCAAAGCAATAGTTGAGGGATATATTGCTACTTTACCTTCATAAAACCAAAATAAAGTTGTGGGATTAAGAATATGTCCTACTACTTTTAAAACAGAAACATCAGTGTTAAGAAGAAGTAGGCTAACCTTTTCCAATACCACCCCTAATATACTACCTAAAACTGGTGTTTGATACATATCCTGAATGCTTGCTGGTTCCGTATAAATTTCTATAGTAAATTCAAAAAGTGCGCTTTGAACAGCTGTCAATGCAAACGAATTTATTCTAGAATATCCATTGGCCCTATAATACAAATAAAGTTGTGAACCTGTCATAGGGTGAATTGTCCAATTCCAATAAGGTTCATCTTTATCGAAAACTGCTTTCCCAAAATTGTTTTTATAATTACTCCAAGATCCTTCACGAGCAAAAGTTTGTGGTTGTGATAAGTAATAAGCACCCCAATTAATTAAGTAAAAAACTCCCAAGTGAGTAAGAGTTTCTTTATTAGTGTGCTCACGATCTTTATAGGTATAAATATATTTCAATTGCAGTTGACTCTTTTGCTCTTGAGTATTTTTGTTACTTTCTTCTTTGGCGGTTTTGGTGGATACTGCTTCGGATGCTTCTTCAGATACTTCTTTGGATACTTCGTCGGATACTTCTTTGGATGTGGCCGATGATATTGTTGGTAGCAACAACATCATCTCTATAAAAATCAAGAAAAATAAAAAATTAAAATAAAATTCAAAATGTTTAGAACGCAACTCTCACTCCAAGATTTAATCCCCACAAATTTCCTCCAAAAGCATGGTTTAATTGTGCATACATTTTAACCGCCCAAATATTTACTTGAGTACCTAAAAAATATCTTGAAAACATTGATTTAGGTTTACCATCATCACCTAAATTAAGAGCAGCATTAGCAGTAATACCAGTTAATGTATTGGTTGTATCATTGACAGCAATTGGTCCCGTTGAGACAGCAGTAATCTTAGAGCTACCAGAATTAAAATCAACCCCTATACCACCAAACAATGTAAGCACATATAGTAACTGCACATTTGTAGAAAGTTCAAGTGGAATAGTATTAATAGAAACATTGGATTCAATTGAGGCATTTCCTGTAAAATTTGCATCTAGACTTCTAGTAACACCTGTAGGATCTGTAACATCTCTAGTCTTTGAAATGGCATAATCTTGCGACAATTTTAAATTGGAAGATCCATGATCAAAACCTGTAGTTATGTCTATTCCTCCCCATTTAAAAAAAAGAGGAGCTGAATAACCATTATAAATTTTATATTGAATGTGAAAACCGTATGAACTTAAATCTCCGGTAATACCTTTTTTAACTGAAGGTAATTTAACTTTCATAAAGTTTATAAAAGCTGTCATTTTTTTCAAATCAATCACATCAAATAAAGTTGGCATACTATCAAAATATTTTAAATTAATACCGCCCATAAGAGATGTCTGAGCTCCTATTCCCTTAAAATTTTTAGCTTCAATTTTACTTGAGGTTACCTCAGAAAAATTATATCCACCTGTATCAGCGGCAATACCAACACCAAAACCTACAATAAATATGGAAGGATTAGTTGCATAGTCAGTACCTAGTCCTTTGAGTGCAATTGCTTGTGAGTTTGCCATTGCTGGAGGATAGGAAGTGGTATCAGCTGTAGGCAATTTGGAATTTACTTCAGTCTCTAGATTAGAAAATAATGTATTAATATCTGCATGACTAGCAGTAGGAACATTACCATAATTTGTAACTGTTATTCTAAATGGCCCTGCCCATGCATCATTAGCATTTATTAAAAAGAAAAAGGTGCTTAAGAACAAAAAGATATGTGAAAAAATTTTCATGAATAACCCTCACTTGATTGAAACTTAATTAGTCGGCGGCACTTTCGCGCTAGCGACTAATTAGCATAATTTCCATATTTAAAAATAAATTATATTTATTTTATAGGTATAGAGTAAGTGAAAATTACTAAGAAGAAAATAAAAATACTTGTAAACAAATGTTCACGTTATTTTTTTCCGGCCCCTAATTGACCGAGCTAATTACTCTGCTTTTAATCCAATTTATCCTCTCTTCATCAACGAGGAAAATATGAGTCAGTCTGATTAGGAATGGGAACTTAACATTCTCAAAGCTTTTGCTTGATTTTTATTATTTTTTTATGTTAATGCTTGGCTTAGAAGCTGTAATTTTTTATTACATTACTTAAAAAAATAAAAAAAATAAAAAATAGGAATAGGATAAGAAAATTATTATGAAAACAACAAATATGCTTGCAAAAGCAAAAACCACCTTTTTTAATTTAACTCAAGTATTAATTCTAATATTAATTTTAATACTAGTTCTAATACTAAACATTACATTATATTCCCCAATACAAGCAAAGATTTCTTCGGCAACCTCGAAAACATCAAAAACATCAACAAAAGGTATTCATATCAATAATCCCACTATATCAGGAAATTGTAAAATGCTTGGAAAAAGCAAAATTATCGTTGATCAAGACAAACAATCTTTTTGGATAGAGTTTGATAATTTTGGATTTGTATCAAATGCTACCGCCAATAAGTTCAAACGTATTAATTGCACGATTGCTATGCCAATTGTTGTAAGTAAAAATGTACGTGTCTCCTTACCCCATAATATATACTGGCACTTTGATTCCAACCTAGATAGTAGTGACAATATATTATTTAACAGCGAATATTTTTTTGCAGGAGAAAGCGGAATAACACTTGAACAAAATATTTCTTCCTCAACTAATAATACAAAAAATAAACAATTAATAATTGAACATATCCAAAAACAAAAACAGAAAACAAAAACATCAACTCAATCTTCTAATGATTGTGGCAAATCAAAAATATTTAGAATAAATTTAAGTTTAAATTTAAAGCAACTTAAAAAAAATGGTGGTTTCTTAAAATTAAAAGTTGCTAGTGGTAGTAATAGTAATAATAATAACAACACTCCAATAAAATTCCCTTCAAATACTTGTGTTAACTAGCCGCTAACACGAAAGCGCCAGCAACTAACTACTAAGCTCGACTTAATACTCATTGAAAAGATATGTAAATATATTGACCTTTGGCCTTAAATCTTTGGCAGGCCATATCATCACCAGTATAATATAAATAATTCATGCAATCCTGATATGCCATTGTATATGTTGGTATTCCGCTTGTATGATAAGGAGTAACTTCTCCATATGGCATGTCTTTTACAATTATAACTCCTGTCATAGCTTTATTTGTAAAATCTGGACGATTTATTGAGAACTCAATTTGAGATATTTTTTCAGCAGTCACTGTGCTTATACATTGCGGATCTCCTATCATAACTGATCCAGTAGTACCGGCGATAGCTGTCGGAAAAAAACACACTCTGTAATCTGAAATTGTACTCTTTGCTTGAAATAAAATTTTTGTAGATTTGCTTTCATTACTATTGCAGACATTAAAATTTCCTATGAGTGCATGATTGAAATTGTATTTTGGAGGATATACATTACAACTTGCAAACTCTGCAGGTAATGAAGCAGTAGCTGAAGCAGTAGCTGTGGCGGTATCAGTAGTCGTCGTTGTAATAATTGTACCAGAAGTCCCAACGGTATTTATTGTAGAAACACCACTAGTAGATCCTGTAGCAGTAGTATTATCAGTGCTACTAGTACTATCACTTACACTGGCCAATCTTCTCCTCTCATTTGGTTGATCACATGATTGTAAAAGCAAGATGATCAAAAATAAAATTACCAATGTAATATTTTTTTTTCTATTAAATATGGATGAAAAAAACATTTTCTTACTCCTTAAAATCAAAATATTACAATCCTCCATGATCTAATCGGTTTGATTAAAAATAATTTGAATAATTAATATTTGATTGTGATTAATATTTGATTAATATTTGATTAATATTTGATTAATATTGCGCCAATGTTTGACGGCCTCGCCGCTAATAAATAAAAGTTGATCTTGTTGCTCAAATGTTCAACTTATTTTGTTATAGCGGCTGAAGGCTGAGTAGGATAAACTTAAAATTATGATTTGATAAGACGAAAGCTGGCCCTTTTAATGGACTTAATATCAAGAAGTGCTATTTTATCAATCA
>JADGAM010000008.1:46859-52230 GCA_015232015.1 Oligoflexia bacterium
CTAGAACATATTTATTTTTTAATGAATTTATTTCTAAAGAGACTGCTATCATCTTCTCTAAGATTTTTTTCCACCCTTCTTTACTAATATTGGCCAAATTCTTAAGTTCATCATCATTACGAACTATATTGAAAATACTATAATAAACATCGTTATCATTACCTTTCTTTTTTCTAATATAGGTGTGAACAACCTTTCTAAATACATCTTTACTAACTTCAATCAACTCTTGATCAGGTAATGAATCTATCACTGTCATTGCTTCTAAATCAAAAGCAGTTATATTTAGAGGGGTTTGAATTTTCTTTAATTTTAATTTTTTACTTATATTAAAGCTAATATTAAAAGTATTTTTAATATTATTTTTAATATTAGTTTTAATATAAGTTTTAACTTTATTTAAGGTATTTTGAAACTTCATATTTTTTTCTAGGCCTTAATTATATTTTATTTTTCCCAATAACCTTCTTCTAAATTATCCTCTTTTTCAGGTAGCCCCTTTAAAAGTCTTGGAGAATTTTGTTCCAAAACCTCATAGCTAACTCTATTTGCGTATTTGCTAATTTGTGCTAACGATGAATATGTTAAAAATTTTGCCGCATGTTTGGGAGAATTGGGAATCATATCTTTATGATAAACGTTGGCGGAGATATCGTGAATTAATGCTGCCAAAGCAGCATCACCTGCTCCATTAGTGCTTGCAACTTGTCCTGGACCACCTAAAAAAGGATTTATGTGAGTGTAGATTTTAATTGGTTCATCACAATGCTTTCTGCTCATTCCACGACTGTACTCGTGCTTATTATACATAACAATTGATTTAGTATGCAGTTGGTTTTTTGTTTCACGAGCATACTTCTTATCTGTATAGGCCGCCAAATAAAGCCCATGAGGACCAACAGTAATTAAGGCCATATCAGCAATATCTAAACACCACTCGCCTGCAAGCAAAGTATCATCTTTCATAGAGAGTGCCTTGGCCTCAGAATCGTTCATGGCCAATACATTTACATATTGTTTAATAAAATCGATAAAAAAATCTCTTTTATCTCTAATCAAAAATTCAGTACCAAGAGAGAGTACTACAGGAATATCATTTTGCTGGGCCAACTGAACTGCTTTCATTGTTGAATGGAAAAGAGGTGTTTTATCACTTCTTAAAAGATAGGCAGAGATTAAAAGTATTGAAGCTTCTTTTATTAATGTTTCACTTATAGATTCTGAAGAAAGATCATTCATCCTACCAACACAAATGCCAAAAGTACGCTCTCCATCTGGAGTTACAAAACAAATGGCCTTCCCCATTTGTCCATCTATACAAGGCTGTAAGTAAGAAAGATCTACTAACGAACAAGTATTGCAAATATATTTGTAAGCATAATCGCCAACTGTAATATTTTTATTTATTACCCCTAAAAGAATTGATTTGCTATCAGAGATAACTGAATAGTTATGAAGTGTATTTCCTACTGCTCCCCCTGGATATTCTCCTGTCACCATATTATTTTTTTTCAGGTATTGATATAACTCCTCTCCCTTTGCATCGTCTAAAACGATTGATTGTCCCTTGGGTAATCCTTTTTCTAAAAGAAATTTATCATCAACTTGTGCTTCAATATCCACAAGCAGTTGATCGATACCAATAACGTGGACTGCTCCTTTACGAGAAAAATCATAGTCAAAAGATATTCTACTCTTTTGGGTAACAGGGAAATAGTGTTTACTCTTTCTTTTTCCAGGAAATCTCATATAGTTTACCTTGATTCTTCTGTTATTATTCAAATTTGGTTTTGCTTATTTGGTTTTGCTTATGTTTAATTTTGTTAGCAAGAAATTTAACAGAGATTTAAGCAAATGAGAAATCAATTCTATCTAATTCTATCTAATTCTATCTAATTCTATCTAATTCTATCTAATTCTATCTAATTCTAAGATTCTTTATTTCAACTTTTTCAGTTATTCTACTGTTTCAGCTATTGCACAATATCTTTTGGAATAGTTTTAGAAAGTTCGTTCATTTTGTTTGATATTTCAAATCTTGATTTAGCAAATGAATCTACAAGAGAAGGTAATCCACCATCCATCTTATTTATTTGTTTATCGATATCTTTTTCAATTTCAGGAAAATAGTTATCAATAATTTTCTTTGTTGTATAATATACTAAATTTGATGCAACAAAACGAAATGTCGAATCAAGTAGTTTGGCCAAAACTCCACTTTCGCTCGGATCACTTCCTGTAATAGCACATAATTTATTTAAAAATTTACTCTGAAAATCTGACCAAGTTGCAAAATCTTGATAACAACTATATGTGGCCGCAGAGGCATTTTTTGTGCAATGAAAACCAAGCCTATCTTCATAGTAAGAGCGATCTTTTTCTGCTGTATCATTAGTTTTTACTCTAAATGAAAGAAGTGAATCCTCAAGCTTTACATTAATTCGATATGGATTAGGTGCCTCATCAAATTCAGAAAAATCTTCGATAACCTTTCCATCCGAATCATATTCAGGGTCTAACTTATCTCCCTTTTTCTTTCTATCTAAGACAGCAGTTAGTTTATGTATTCTAATATCTAAGGTAAAAGGATCTAAAACTTTATTAATAACTTCCTTTGCTTTTGATGCCAGATAACCATCATCACTATTACTTGTTAATTTAACTTTTCCAGATAATGATAATGCATCATTAACATTAGTTGCATCTACATCCATAATACCCTTTGATGGATCAAGTTTTGCCAAATCAACTATTTCACTACTAGTAGCACGGCCTTGAGGTTTTAATCTTCCAAAGTTGGCCCATAATTTTACCTCTCCTGGTTTTTCAAAATCTTTTAGCATATTAACTTTTATAATATGATCATCTTTGGAAGTGGCCCCATTTAAATAATTTAACTCAGTAAAGTTTGCAAGTGAAATATCGATAAATGATTTATTAGGTTTAAAATTTTGAAGTCCTTTTCGTAAATGCCATTTACTGACATCAGTTGAATTGTTAGTCATTAATTCATGTAGCGGAGGGATATATGATTCAACAAATATTGAACCCTTTCCCTTTTTTTGATCTTCAATATTAACTTGAGCTAAAGTTTAAATGCTTTTAACATTTTAGCTAAACGTTCTTTTTGTTGTTTGATTTTTTTTGTATCTAGTTCTTTAGCTGTTGAAACAGAAGTAGCAGTGGAAGCAGTGGCGGTAGTTGGGGTAATTGCAGTAGAAACAGTTTTATCCTCTGATAATACTGTTCTTAATTCACCTAAATAATCTCTAATACCTTTTCTTACCTGCTGATATAATTCTTTATTTTGTTTTATTCCGGCACTACCTACCGTTGATGGAATTCTACAAAAATTTTTACTATCAACATTTTTTATCTTCATAGGAAGCATTTCCGGAGCAAGTAATGCAAATTTAGGATCATTTGCTTTTTTAGTTATATCACTAATAAAATTTTTCATATTTTCATCTAACAAACTTGATTCAGGTAATTTATCTATACACTCATTGCTTAAAGGAGCGGCCATAACCCATGCTGAACTTGGCAGCCCTTCAAACTTTTTGTCTTCTAACATCCTTCTAATAAATTCTGCATCGGCATAAGACAAAACTCTTAACATCTGAAATACTGGTCCTTCACATCTAGTAGAAGCAAATATTTTATCTTTTTCATCCAATTTTTTTGCTGCCATATAAGGGGGTTCGGCCTCACTTGTAGCACCCGACCCATTACGTTCACTATTTAATACTAATCCTGTAAAAGTTGCATTGGTAAATAGATTTATTAGATTTAAAAATGGATTCGCTTTATCTCTTGATGATGATGATGATGATGATGATGTTATTGGATTTTTTACATCAAACAAAAAAGCATTTACAACTTCTTTGTCACTACTAGCACTACTAGATACAACAGTGGCCCTCCTAGCACTACTAGCAGTAGTAGCAGTTTCACTGCTTGCAATTACATTTACTGATAAATTTGCAAGTAAAGCAGCAATTGAGATAATCATTTTTGTACTATTTGTAATATTAGATTTAAATATATTTTTCATTATTATTATTCCTCACTATTCTTATTCTTGATTTTTTCGAGATACATTATATAAATTATACATTGCAAATGTTTGCATTAAGGCCCTCATATATGCCATCTGCGGAAAATCCCAAATAAAACTTCCATCTTTGGCCAAAGCACTTGGTGGGGTAAATGCTTGTTTCATAGGAACGTCCCAATGATTTCCACCAACTTCACCTAAATCTATGGAATCAATGTTTGATGATAACTCTTTTGGTATTAATGAATTTCTTGGAAGATCAGAAAACTTTTCCAGCGTATTGATTTTTGGATTTACCTTTTTAATGAACTCTTGTACCTCTTTATCTTTCCACATCTCCACCAACTCATTTTTTGTAAGAGATGCACTTAATGGTCTGCCATCTAATAAGAATGACTTTGTATGAGCTAATTCAACTTGAGCATCAAATAATCCTGCGGGGGCAGCATTAAAGCCACCCAACGAAGATAGATACAAAAATACTGAATCAATACTAAAATTTTTCCAATCAATATTTAGTTTACCATCTTTTTCTTTAAACATAGGGGCGATAGGAGTAACACTAGCATCACTTCCTCTTGCATTATAACCTCTAGGATGTACAAAATTTCCTACATCAGTAATTGCTGATAAATTCATAAAAAACATTGGATCTTTAAATGAATTATTATTCATATGTAATAAGTTCCATTTAGTTCTGTATGCTGGAGATAAATCTCTCATTCCTAAAATTGTTTCCTTGATAAAATCTTTTTTATCTAGCATGGCCTGTAATTCTTTTTTAAGTTTTTCAATATCTATTCCAATTTTTTCAGCATCTTTTTCTTTAGCAACATTATCAACAAGCTCTTTTACTAAGTCTATTAATGGTATTAATTGGGTTACACTCATGAATTTATTTTCACCCATCACACATTGAATGAGATTTGCAATTTTTTCTGGATCTTTAGTTTTTAATTTATCTATCATTGAAAGCAATTCCTTAATGGCCTCTTCTAAATTATCTTTTTTGGTGGCCTTTAATACTTGTCTGAGTCCATCTCTAGCAACACCAGCTCCTTGCAGAACACCTGCATAGCTTGAAATTCCTACTATAGATTACAAGAATAAGATATTAAAAGGATTTGAACAGATATTTGAAAGTAGTTGGGGATATGCTCCTATTGATAATCATAGAGAAAATACAATCAAGAGAAAGAAAGGCCTACTGTATTTTTTAAAATGCCCCAATATTCCTATAGAAAATAACCAATGTGAGTCAGATATCAAAGAAAAAGTTATAAAAAGAAAAGTTATTATCAGTCATAAATCATT
>JADGAM010000090.1:0-4801 GCA_015232015.1 Oligoflexia bacterium
AATACAAGAGGCCCAAGAACAAGTACAAGTAAAGGATCAAGAAAAAAAATCTGAAGGGGCCGTCGTCATATCACATGAAGCTAAGAAGGAGGTTGAACAAACTCCAATTCCAATAAAGGAAGTTTCACAAAGCGAAGTTTTAGAAACTCAAAGAGCATTTGTGAAATTGTTAACGATTAAAGGAATGATTGTAGATATGGCCCAGATAAAAAAGCTCTCTCATCCCAATCAATTGGCGATTTTCAAAATGATGCTTAATCAAGGATATTCTATTAGAGATGTTGGAGGAATTGCCAAACTTTCCACTGATATTCATCTAGAGGCCATGAAAATTCTGACGGGTGCTGGCTATAGTATCGCCTATGATCAGATTCGCGCGCTCACGACACCACAACAGGTAAATATGTTAAGAGCGATGGTCAAGGAGGGATACAAGAAACTAGGACAAGATAAGAAGATATTGAACACTACTGGACTAGCGTCACTGGATGCTACAGGAAAAATTGGTGATCTTTATCAATCTGTTATGGAGGCAATTACGAGAGCGGGGAAAAACATCAATTATGAGCAAATAAAAGCTCTTTCTAATGAAAACCAGGTGGCCATGCTTAAGATGATGCTTGATCATGGTTATGGTGAAAAAGAGCTAAATTTCAGTGGGCTTGAAACTCTTAGTAGCGATGTTCATAAAGATGCCATGAAAGTTCTGACGGATGCTGGATACCAAATCAATTTTGATCAGATAGCTCTACTTAAAAATCAAAACCAGGTTGCTATCTTAAAATCTTTTATTAAAAATAATTATAATAATGGAGAGAAAGGGAAGCTTAATTTCAAATTTATTTCAGAGAATAATCTATCAACAGACGTTCACCAGGCGGCGGTAGAAACCTATGTACTGGCATCTAAGAGTATCTATTCAGACATTATTTCTCGCTTTAAGAATATGAATCAAGTTGAGGTTCTCAAAATGCTTATTAAAAATAATTATTTTCATAGTAACGAAGCTGCCAAAAATGCGCTTACATGGATTGCAGCTCTGTCTGACGTCACAACATCTCAAGTGGATGCAATTCGAGAAATGAGTGCCAGTGGTAAGGCATTACCTTCTACTGAGGCCATAAAGTTATTTTAGAAATCTCAATACATTCATTATATTAAGTTCCCATTCCTAACTTGCTTTTGGTTTTATTGTAATTGGTCAGGTCCCTGGTAAATTTTGATCGCTTTTCCTCGTCAGTCGTGCGGCCTGCAGAAAGCAAGCCTCCTCCTTCCTCTGAAAATCAATCAAAATTTACTCAGGGCCTTGACCAATTACCTAGGTTCTCTGACCAGTTACGTTTTATTTATTATCAATTTATTATCAATTTATTATAAATTTATTTTCAATAGCAAAAATATTTGGCAATCAAGTAATTTTATTTACATTAGCTAAGTCTTTAATTTCATATTAAATAAAGAAAAAAATTAAATAAAAATTAATTATTTTTAAAATTCATATATCCTTAGTAGTTGAAAGCAACTAGTAAAACTATACAGAACTAACTAGTCGCTGGCGCGAAAGCGACAGTGACTAACTATACAGGATAAAGAAAATGAAAAAAAATAAAATGAATCGATTAATAAACAGTACAAGCAAGTATCTAGCAACTTCTTTGATACTTTCAATTATTTCCCTTTCGTCTGCACATGCTTTCTTTGAATCAGCTGAATCAGAATATATAACTGAACTTAATAAAAAGATTACAGATCTCTCCCCTTACTTAATTACCAATTCACAAGGACATCAACTAAATCATCCAAAAGAACAAGGTAGATTTCTTAAGCAAATAGCAACTTTTGATGATTGCAAAATCAGATATGCTATAACAGATGGACACAAAACTTCGCCCACTTCGTTAGCAGATACTGCTACTAACTTTACATTATTTCTTAGTGAGAATTTTACTGTTGAACTTAAAGGAATAGAGGAAAGTGAGTGGAAGATGCCCTTTATACATTTTATAGATATTTATTCACCGGAAGATGGGCCAAAGGTTCAATATAAAATTTTTGTCCCTTCTGAAAGAATAGGAGCAGAATATATAAAAAAATTATCCTTAGTCCATCAACTTTGTAATAAAAAATTTGATTATCTTTTCGAACAAGCTAAAAGTACTCAGCAAAAAATTCTTAAACAAAAGATGAATTCGCAACAAGAAAAGGAGTGTGTTCAAGAAATGCTAGAGAATCTATCTCCTCTAAAAGCTGCTGAAACTGATTTTATCAAGGGTACTATTGATCTTCTTAACAAAAATGAATTAGAAAAACATCTCGATATTTTTAATAAAAATTTTAATGTTTATAAATCAATCGATGCTCGAGAACCCCAAACAAAATCTGATGAAAAAGCAATAGAAGAAAATGTTATAACAATTATTGATTTACTTATTAATCATCCTGAATTTCTAAGAACTATAGATATTTCACAGTTTACTGATTTTATAAAAATAGCTCAACGTATGGCAGCTCTGCTGTTTAAAAATAACGAGACAGAGTCTAAAATTTCTAATCTTTTTCTTAAATTTGCAGCAGATATTTTAGAAAATTTGAAATCAATAAATAAAAATCAATCCAATGAAATTTTAAAATATTTAGATTCGCTTGATTTAAGTAAAGTAAGTGATCAAGAAAATCTATTTAACAAATTAAAGTTAGATAATGATCTAATTTGGATTTCTATGGTTTATTTGGAGTATTTAAAACATGATTTACAATCTCGCCTAGAGGACCACAAGGACTCTATGGAGCATTTACAGCAAGAAAAAACACAGAAATTTGAAGGTTTTGAGGAAGTAGTAAGAGAAACTCAATTAAGAACCGCTACGAATTTATCACTTTTTTTAAGTGTTCATAAGGATAATCTGCGAGAAACTTTACACAAATTATTGATGTTGCCGATGCTTAATGATGAGGAAGTTGAAAAAATTAAATTGAAAGAGAAAAACATTAAATTGGCCCGTTTAAAACATGCTTTTGAATATTATGAGCGCTATGGAACTATCGGACAAGTTATAAAAAATTATCTAAAAACAGAGTCTAAGTTGAAGGACATAGGTAAATAAGAAAAAATTTATTTATTTATTTCCACTTGATTACGAAAGCATTATTTCCTAAGTATTTTATCCAATGATATGATTTTTTAATTATTCGAGCAGCATAGTATTTTTCTTCACCAGCTTTATTTAAATCATAATTATAAATTACTCTATCTTCCCGACCATTATAGATGGAATCTCTTATATAAAAAACACCTCTACTTGTATTACATCCACCATCTTTTTTTTTGGCATTAACTATTTTATTGTAGTAAGTGTTGTTTCCATTTTTTTTGAAATAAGCTAAAGTTGAATCAACGAAGGGACATCCAGCGATTTCTACATTATCATTATAACCTACAATAACAACGGCATGCCAATAACCATAATGATTATAAATCACTACTACTGGTGCTTTATATTGATCTAATTTATCTTTGATTTTTTGAACTGTAGTCCCGCTCATTACACCAACATTCCATCGATTAGAATTTGTAAAGATAAGTTCACGATCTAATTTATTTAAAGGAACTATTTTCTTTGAAAGACCTGAATTACTATATTCATTTATCCAATTGTAAGTTTCACCATATATTGCTTTTTTATCTGAGGCATATGTTTTAACTAATTTTCCCAACAAGTTCTTTTTGTAATATCCCATTGTAAATCTATAATCTTTATTTAAAAGCATTCCTCCGGCAACATTAATTTTATAAACTAAATCGTATAAATTATTATAACCATTAACATATAAATTCATTAAATATCTTTCAGAAAAATCATAATCTCCATCATACAAATTTGGATCATAAGTAATATTTTTTTGCTGATTAACCAGTAATTCTACAGCACCTGTTGTGGCCATGTATAAACAGCTTCCGGCACCTAATTGGTTTGGTGCTGCTAGAGTATATGGCAGTAGTTTATTATTAAATGGATACTGTTCAAGTGCAGAGTCCAGATTATTTTCCGGATACCTATAATCTATTATTATGGATTTAAATCCATCTTTATCTCCTCTATAAATTATATAATCAGGATCAAAGATAGCTTCATTATTATCATTAACCTCACCTACAATTGTATCATCCATATAGATGTATTTATCAAAAACTTTTGCGTTCTCTAATATGAAATCAACTCCTTTATAACTTATTTTATATGGATTGATTTGAGCATTTACTCCAGTTGTTTTAGCTATTGCAAATTCATTTAAAGAGAAAAAAATGCAGACTAAATAAAGCATAATTAATTTCATCGAATATTCCTTAGTAAAAATTAAAGAAGAAATATAAACATCTTAGGGCCCGTCAAAAAATAAAAGAGCAGTTATTTTTTGACGGGCCCTTAGGACTTGTTAAAATAATATATTATTTTTTTTATTTATTATTTCAATTAAAACTAAAATTATATTACATGAAAATATTAGCGGCCTAATTTGCTTTATTCTATGTTTGTAAATACTATCGTTAATCATTATAAAAAACCGACATTTTTATTTAAGTCAGGTAATAGAAGACAACCAAAAAGATAAAATTTTTTTAGTTCAAATAACTTCTATTGATTATGTCGTTTAGAACAGTTTAGAACATTTAATTAAATAATTAGTATTACTGACCGAAAACAAGTTAGGGGAAGTTACTTAAATTTATAAATAAATTATTTTAGAAAACCGCTTAGTTTTGTTCTCTCATAAAAAGGATCTCTTATGATAATTGGCAATC
>JADGAM010000090.1:4894-16058 GCA_015232015.1 Oligoflexia bacterium
AGTGATGTTAATCGTAATGCAGAAAATTCTTTAGATAAAATTGCCTTATTTAATGAAGTGATGATGATCTTATCGGAACAAAAATATTGTAAAGTCAGTTTGGCCAGTCCCAATACTCCACCCTTTAAAAAATCTGCAAATGATGATCCTACAAATATACAAGAGGGCCTTCGAGTTGAGTTATGGTTAAGTAATCAAGAAGGAACTTCAAGGACTCAAGCAAAATTTGCAAAAGACACAAAATATTCTGGTATCGAAATCGTCGATATGCGACTTTACTTTCCTAATCCCACTACCCCCATCATCGGAAGTGATTATAATGAATCTACCTCCCATGTTGATATTGCTGATCTTAAGGTTATCTATTTAAAATTAAATAATAGAAGTATCACTTTTTCTCACACATTCAAGATTAAAGTTTTTCTCAGCACTGATAATGACAAGGATACTATTATTACTTCATGTCTACTGCCCACAGTTGCGGAAGATCTCAGTGCCTTTTCTTTTGGAATTACAGTAGATAACAATAAAATTGGCCAAGCTAATTGGCATGAGCGACCTAAAGTGTGCCCAAGTGGTCAAGTGGTAACAGGCTTTTGTTCTAGTGGAAGTAATAAAGATTGTGATGAACGTGTTTATGTTTATACACTTAAATGTGGAACTGTTAGTGGAGCTATAGTCTCAGATAAATGTTATGAGAACCATTTTCCTATTAGTGATCGTAGTCAGGGCAAATATATTTCATGTCTTCCAGGTTATGTTGCGACTGGGTTTTGTTCGAGTGGAAGTAATCCGGATTGCCGAGCTGATACCCATTCTAATAACGAGTACTATAATATTCTCAAATGTTGTGAGATTATTCCCAATGAAACTATGAAAAGCAAGAAACTCATTCCAAAATACAATTTAGGCAATAATGGTTGGTTTTATCAAGAAAGTTTTTTTAATTTTACAGATTGTCCTGCTAATTATGCGGTAAGTGGAGCTTGTACCAGTGGTTCGGCAAGAGATTGCAACGGCAACAACCATGCTGTACAATGTGTGACATTTGAATAAGGTAGTAATTTTAAAATTAAAATGCCGATAACAAATTTACAGTTTAGCTTTTAGTTAGTTCTGCAGTTGATGTTTTTACAAAGCGCTCGAATAGGCCCTTCTTTTCTTGAGAGGGCGACCACTGGGTCTTGCTGTGAAGACATTTTTTAGGACATACATCTACGCAAGCGTTGCATGTGATACATGAGAGGCGATCTATCTCCCATGATTGATCTGTCTTAGTTACAATTATGGCCTTAGCAGGGCATTTCTTTTCACATATTCCGCAAAAGATACACTTATCAACTTCAATTTCGATGTGGCCTCTATGTTTATCGGATAATTCCAGTTTTTCAAATGGATATTTAACCGTAAATGGTTTTTTAAACAAGGCCGAAATTATATTATTTAAAATTGGAGCAATCATTAAATTAAACCTCCTCTCGTTATCATCATAGTTCGCATTATAGTTCTTAGTTCATCATCGTTCAGTACAACTAATACATGGATCAATTGTTAATACTATTACTGGAACATCTGCTAGGTCACAGCCTTGTAAAATTTTTACTAGAGCAGGGATGTTTGCAAATGTTGGAGTTCTTACTCTTAGTCGCTCTAAAAATTTATTGCCATTAGCTTTTACATAGTAAACAACTTCACCCCGCGGTTGCTCTGTTCTGGCCATGAATTCGCCATTTGGGTTACCCGTTACTTTAACATCAATAGCACCCTCTGGAATTTTTACACTTGCTTGTCTTATGAGATCAAAAGATGATGTTAGTTCTCTAATTCTAACAACACTTCTAGCATAACAATCACCTGCTGTTTCAACGATGGGTTCGAAGTTTAATTCGTTATAAGCGCTGTAACCAAGCTTACGCATATCTTGAACAATACCACTTGCACGTAACATTGGTCCAACGGCCCCATAGGCATAAGCATCCTCTTTTGGCATTACTCCCACACCAACTAAGCGATGTTTAACTGAGTGATCGTCAATGAAAACTCTCGCAATGGGTTTTAATTCTTTTTCAATGTCATCAAGGCGTTTTCCAATCTCTTGAAGTTTGCTATTGGTGATATCATGTTTTACACCACCAATTTTTGCAGATCCAAAGATCACTCTACCACCAGTAGTCTCTTCAATGATGTCTAATATTCTCTCTCTAATTTTCCAAGAGTACATAAATAGTGATTCAAATCCTAGAGAGTCCGCCATAAGGCCTAACCACAATAAGTGACTATGAATTCTTGATAATTCACTCCAAATGATTCTTAAGTATTGTGCCCTTGGAGGAACGGTTACATTCATTACAGTTTCAATAGCATGACAATAAGTCATTCCGTGAATAAAACTACAAATTCCACAAATTCTCTCTGCTACAAAAGTCATCTCTTGATAGTCTTTGATCTCAACTAATTTTTCGAGACCACGATGAATTAGCCCTATTGAAGGGATTGCTTCAACTACCTTTTCATCTTCAACTACCAAATCAAGATGAATGGGCTCAGGTAGTACTGGATGTTGTGGGCCAAATGGTATAATTGTTTTGTTGGCCATAAAAATATTTCTCCTTATAACTTATATATTCTTGTGTTCTTGTTTTATATAATAACTTATTTTTTAGGTGTACGAATAATATCAATCTTTTTGTTGGCCATAGGATTATTAAAAGGGGTTTTAAAAGCAGTTTTGTAAAAGTTTCCTTTATAATCAAGCTTTAAACCATTAAATTTTATTCCAAAAAGTTCTGCAATTTCATTCTCATACAAGAAAGCACACCAGAAAAAATCTGAGATACTATTTAGTTCTGGAATTATTTTGTTATTCTCATTGCTGCCATCACTTGGAATATCAATGATAACTTTTATTCCACTATAGGTGTATTCTTTATCAAATGCATAGGTGAGTTCAAATTTATCTGCAATCTTGGCAGCACCTATATGAATCAAACGACAATTATCGTTTTTAAACATTTGAGCATAATTTAACAATTCAGTAGAGGAAATAATTTTTACCTCTTGGGAAATTTTTGTTGTAGTTGCCGTATTTGTTTCAGTGTTCATGCTTGCTTGCTCCACTCTTCTTGTTTTTTTTGTAAAATGCCTAATCCCTTCACCACACCATCAATGATTGCTTCTGGTCTAACTGCACAGCCTGGTACATAAACGTCAACCGGAATAACCTCTCCTACACCACCTTGAACATTGTAACACTCTCTAAAAATACCACCAGTAGCTGCGCAAACACCTACAGCAATAACAATTTTGGGGTTTGGCATTTGTTCATAAATATTTTTTACAATAGAAATATTTTGTTCGTTTATTGAACCTGTAATTAAAAAAATGTCAGCGTGTTTTGGGTTACCAGTATTGATTATTCCAAAACGTTCAACATCAAATCTTGGAGTCAATGCTGCCAACACCTCTATATCGCACCCATTGCAACTGGAACCATCATAGTGAATTACCCAGGGCGATTTTATTATAGATGACATATATAAATTCTCCTTTCCTTTCGTTTCTTTTCTTTAGTTTCTTTACTTATCTTTATTTATCTCTAATTTATCTTTAGATTATCTTTACCTAGTTTGCTCTTTTTAATGTTTAAACAGCATGAGTAAAATTATATTTCCGCCACCAAAAATCAATGCCACCCACCAAGATGATTTGAGTAAAAATTCCCATTTCATTCTAGCAAATGAGTTATCAATAACTATTTCTAAAAAGTATAAACCTAATGCTAGTAGTACTCCCACCCATGGAATTGGAGCAAAAAATAAATATATCATTCCAAGCAATAAAACGTTTTCATACCAGTGAGCTATTTCAATTAATGCTAAAGAGGGGCCAGAAAACTCAGTAGTAAGTCCTTTAACTAATTCTTGATGGGCATGATGGGTAGAAGATAAATCAAACGGACTTTTTCTAAATTTAATAGTTAATACATGTAAGAAACCAATAAAAACTCCAGGTAAATAAAAAATTAGAGGAGTTTCAAATTTTAAAATTTCAGAGATAGAAAATGTTTTTGTTACAAGATAAATTCCAATTGGAACAAGAAGTACCATTGGCTCATATGCCATGATTTGAAGTAACTCTCTTTCTGCTCCAATGAAGCTATAGGGAGAACCGGCCCGATAAGCTGCTAAAATTAAAAATATACTAGCAAGAGTAAATGTAAATATAACTAGTAATAAGTCATATCCTGTGAAGAAAAGTAATCCCGTTATAACCATAAAAAACAACAAACCAGAGATTAAAGTAGTTTGCATATGGTTTACGACTAATTGTTCTTTAGAAAAAAGCTTACCTACATCATAAAATGGTTGCCATATAGGAGGACCTACTCTCATCTGCATACGAGCAGATAAAATTCTATCCATCCCTGCAATCAATCCACCAATTAAAGGTGCTAGTACCAAGTACAGTAGACCACTTGTTATTGCCGTTGTACTCATAATATTTTATCTCTCCTAAACTTTAAATTTGTAATCTTTTTAATCTTTAATCTTTAATCTTTAATCTTTTTGATCTTTATAAAATACTAACGTAAAAAGAACATTGTAATTGCTAATGTAATAATGGAGGCAGTAATACCAAAAATACTCCATCCTTTTTCACAAAAGAATGATTCAAGATAATAGTTTCTTATTGTGTATTTCATCTCTTGTAATGATCCTTGATAACGATTTCCATTGCCTATATTGGCCCCTGCTAAGTATGGAGCAGAGATTCGAGTTACCTTGCTATACCTTGAGGAAAAAATCTTAGCAAAAATTGGGAAGATAAATACTAATGCTAATAAAATTACCATTAATGTTAAATTTTCATTCCAAAGATTTAAAGAACCAACCTCAAGACTGTAATCCTTTGCTAAGTAAGGCTCAACCATTAAGATAGATGTTAGAGGAAATAGTAGTGTAGAAAGTATTGTTAAAAACCCTAGAGGATATAATGCGAACCACTCATAGTTGGAGATTGCTTTTTCTGCTAAATTACCCTCACCCTTATTCTCACTTTTAGATGAAGATGTTTGTGCTAACAATTTCCCCATCCACTTTACCCAATAAAATAAAGTAGCAGCACTTCCAAAGACAATAGGAAATAGTAGAAGTGCAGTAGAATCAATTAATGCTTTTATTACTGCCCATTTACTTATAAGCATTGCAAATGGAGCAAGAAACATTCCTGCCATACCAACAAGAAGAAGTATTGATAACTTTGGTAAATTAGCAACCAGTCCATCCATTGCTTCAATCTCTCTACTATCAATTCTGTGTTCAGCAACTCCAACGCTTAAGAACAGAAGACCCTTTGAGATTGCATGGAAAATAATTATCATGATGGCCGCCCAAACTGCTATTGATGAACCAATTCCTGCACAAAGAATTATTAAACCTAAATTTGCAATTGTAGAATATGCCAAAACTGATTTAGCATTTTGTCTAGATATTGCAATCATCGAGGCAGATAAAAATGTAATAGCACCTATTGTTGCTGTAGAGATTCCTACCCATGTTCCCATAAGGGCCGGAGCTAATTTAACTACTAAATACACACCTGCTTTAACCATTGTACTTGAATGTAATAATGCTGATACGGGAGTGGGTGCCACCATTGCGCCCAATAACCAAGAAGAAAAAGGCATTTGTGCTGATTTAGAAAGACCTGCAAAAGCTAAAAGTGCAACAGGAATTAATAATCCAGCTTTACCAGCAGTAACTAATTGATCAAGGCTTACACTTCCTGATGAGGTGAAGAAGTAAAATATACCAATTACAAAACCTACACCACCAATTAAATTATAAAGTAATGCTTTAAATGCATTGTTAATTGATTCAGTATCACCTTTATAGCCAATTAAGAAAAATGATGAAAGTGTGGTGATTTCCCAGAAGAAGTGCAGCCATAAAAGGTTATCAGAAAATACTACTCCGTACATTGCTGATAAGAATATGAAGATAATAAAAAAGAATCCACTTCGTTTATCTTTCATCTCTTTATGATGGGCATGAAAATCTTTCATGTAACCATTAGCATAGATTGCAATTAATCCACCAATGATCCCAATTATTAGGGCCATGATGATTGAGAATTGATCTAAAAAGAAAATTGGCAGAGAATACAATTTACTGATGCCTTCAGCGGCGACACCCGAATTCATTTTCATTTCCAGAGCAATCAACAAAATTAATTGAACAGTATTTATGACTGCAACCCAAATTTTTTCATGTTTAAAAGCAAAGAAATAGATCAATATGGCCAAGGCAACTTCAAACCCAAACAGAGTTATTTGTTGAGTGTGAGAAAAGAACAATTGCGATAGTTGAGCAATTGTTTCTGCAGAGGTGCTATTAAAGCAAAGCATAGCAGAGACAAGTGCAAGCACCAAAGAGGAGATAACAATTAGAGCTTTTTGAATTCCATCGGGGAGAATATTTGTTTTTAATATTAGAGAAATTACAAATGGAAATAGAATTAAAAAGAGAATAAGGTTCATTACGATGACACTCCTATATTTTTACTTACATATATTTTATATAATATATACTTTGTATAGTTATAATAGTTGGCCAGTTTAATATAATAGTGATTATAATATTATAATTATTACTAATTATTAATCATAAAATTTTAGAATTATTTTAAATTGCACTCACAAATATATAACTATTATTATACTCATGAACACCAAAAGTAATCCAAAAAGAAAGTTTGAAAAAAAAAATTTTTTGTCACAAATATTTTTATTTTCTTATCTTAGCGATGAGTTATTAACCAAGATAGCTTCGCTTGCACATATTGTAGAGCTAAAGAAAGAGCAATCACTTTTTAATGAAGGCGATAGCGCTGAAAATCTTTTTATAATAGTATACGGAAAACTTTCTATATACAAAATTTCTAGACAGGGAGAAGAGCGTCCAATTCATTTTCATAAAGCATTTGATTTAGTAGCAGAGGCAGCTATCTTCGATGAAAAAATTTATCCAGCATCTTGCAAGGCCTTGCAAGAATCACTGGTATTGTCCGTACCTAGAGATGAATTAATCTCCTTAATAAAAAAATATCCTGACATTGCGCTGAAGTTATTGGCATCCTATTCAAAACGCTTAAGAGAATTTGTGTTGATGGTGGAGGATCTAACTCTTAATGATGCAAGAGAGAGATTACTTCGCTATTTATTAAAAAATGCAACTAAGAAAAATAATAGCAGCAATCAATATGTTGTAGAATTATCAATCAGTAAAAAAGAGTTGGCATCAATACTAGGTACTACTGCTGAAACACTTTCAAGAACTTTAAAAATCTTAAAACAAGAGGGGCTTATTGAAACTTCAACAGTGGCAACCAAGTCCAAAAATGTAATAACTATTCTTAATTATCAACAGATTGAACAGCTTTTTTCATTTTAAAGAGAATCAAGAGTCCTGGAATTGCAGTTATAGCACAAATTATAAAATAAAAATGCCAACCACTAATCTCTGCAATTTTCCCCATAGGTGCTGAAAGTATTACTCTAGGAATTCCCATCAAACTAGAAAGTAAAGCATATTGAGTGGCGGTAAAACGACGATTGGTCATTGAACCCATTAGAGCAACGAAAGCAGCAGTACCCATACCAAAACAAAAATTTTCAATCAGAACCATTACTATTAATAACCCCAGAACTGGGCCGGTACCTGCAAGATATGAAAATGGTAGAATAGAAATCATTTGTAATATACCAAAAACCCAAAGAGAAGTATAAATTCCAAGGCGCAGAATTAATCCTCCACCAACAAATGTTCCTAGCAACATTGCTCCTATACCAAATGTTTTTACTACATAACCAATTTGAGTTTTTGTAAAACCAATATCCATATAAAAGGGAGTGCTCATTGCTGAGGCTAATGTGTCTCCCAATTTATAAAAAAGAATGAATGCTAAAATCCATAGAGCATAATCTCTTTTAAAATAATCGAGAAAGGGCCCTACTACAGCTTCCTTTAATGTTCGCGGTGGTGGGGCATCCATGGTTGGTTCATCAGCAATTATTGAAGTTATTATCCCTATACTCATAAATAACCCCATAATCACATAAACTGTAGACCATGATTTAAGTTGATCTGCCAGAATGAGTGCGCCACTAGAGGAAAGTAACATTGCCACTCTATAACCATTAACAAATATGGATGATCCCAAACCCAACTCTTCATTTGACAAAATTTCTCTTCTATATGCATCGAGGACGATATCTTGGCTTGCACTAAAAAAGGTTACAATTATTGCAAGTAACACGACTATTAAAGGTTCTTCTTTGGGTTTTGCAAATGCCATAGCAGCAATACTTAATGCCAACAATATTTGAATTACAATCATCCATGAACGCCGCCTTCCTAGACCACAAATTGGCAAAACAAAACGGTCAAACAATGGTGACCATAAAAACTTTAATGTGTAAGGAAGTCCAATAAGAGAGACCATTCCGATAGTTTTAAGATCTACTCCTTCATCCTTCATCCATGCTTGCAGCGCCGTTAGTGTCAAGAGTAAAGGAAGACCTGAAGAAAATCCTAAAAAAAGATTTACTAACATACGTTTGCTAAAAAGAACTTTTAAGAAATCTTTCATTGAGAAAAACCTAGTTGAATTGCTTAGATTAAAGATAAGGAACTAAGAAAAGAGTAGCATTTTATTTTTCTTTTTCACAGTTTATTGATCGATGCTTATTGACATTTTTTTGTATAATAAATTATATATGTATGTGTTTATTACACATAACCCTGGATATCATAAATGCCAAAATTATACGAATACCTTGGTCTCATAATATTTTTTTATTCAAATGAGCATGAACCAATTCATGTTCATGCCAGATACGATCAATATGAGAGTAGAATTGAAATTACAATAAAAAATGGTCAAGTTATAGGTATTGTTGTATCTGATGTTCCTGGAAAAAGAAAATTACCTGCAAAGCAACTTAAAGATTTTAAAAAATTGGTTAATGCACTTTCTGATGAAATTGTACAAAATTGGATTAACTATTTTATATATCATAAAAAAATTGTAGCAAAAAAAATTCAAGGTCTTTTATGAGAAAGAAGTTAATTTTTCAAATTACTAATGTTTCATATATAAAAAATTACAAGCTTAAAATTGTATTTTCAGATGGGCATACATCAATTGTTGATTTTGAAGAATTTATTTGTACATCAAATAATCAAGATATTATTAAATATAAAAATAAAAAAATATTTTGTAGATTTAATTTTAAAAATGGTGATTTAATGTGGGGTGATTTTGAGATGATTTTTCCCTTAATTGATTTATACAAAGGTAAAATCAATTAATTCGCATTTTATTTTTCTTTTTCAAGAAGTTTTGGATATGCAGTTCTCACATAGCGACTACTAATGATTTTAAATATGGATTCACTCGAATTACCATGAATGTCGTTATATTTTTCTTCAAATTCATTTATGTTCGCCTCTTTTTTTGTATCTGCACCAACTGCTAATCCTGCTTCATCTGTTTTTTGATCCTCTGAAAAATTAAATTCGTTTTTCTCCTCTAATTTTGCATCAGCGGCCGCACCCCCACCAGAACCAGCGCCTGACCCTGCTCCACCATTTACTATTGGTTGACCAACACCACTGCTACCACTACTACCAGTACCTCCATCTTTTTTATTAGGGTCTGTCTTTATTAGATCTTCACCCATAAGGCTGTTGGTCGCATTTTCCATCTGAGAGTTAGTTATTCCAGCATTTTTTAAAGCTTGCCTTGCTTGCCCGATCAAATTGTTTTGCAGTTTTTTTGCTTGGGCATCGAAATCAATGGGCTTCATTTTTTTTGATTTTAATAAATCATTAAGTTTATTTTGGTATTTCCCCATATTCTTTTTGATTTTGGCAGCAGGACTTATAAGTGGAGCAGAAGCGGCGATAGCACCTTTTATATTTCCGTGTGTTGCCTCAGTGGTTGCATTTTTTAAAGAGTTAAAAACAGTGGTGAATAGAGCACTATCTGGGAAACTAGTGAGAGATTGTACTTTAGAAGGAATTTTAGGAGCACAAGTTCCCTTTTCTTTACATGCACATTTTTCATCTTTAACAGGTGGTACTCTTGAAGCATTTAAACAACCTGTATTGCTTGCTGGATCTTTATCACTCTCCAATTCTTTTTCCATTCCTCCTTCTCCCTCAAGTTGAGATTTTGCTAATGAACTCTTGTTCCCTTTTACTTTATCACGCTTGCTGCCTTTTAACTTATTAAGGGATGCAAGAATTTCTTCCAATCTTGTAACTCTTTTTTCAACATCCTTTATTTTTGGTATAAGGAAAACGAAGTTATAAGTAGCATGTAAGCTTGCAACAACTGCATAATAGAGAAATCTAGTTAGGGGATACATTGCAATTTTCCAACAACCATTTTTCTTATAGATGTAATGAATCATGTATGCAATTCTTAATGCTACACCTACGAAACCAACTAGTTTTAAGGTTCCTGCTATAATCTCGTTATCTTCTTGTGAATCGCTACCCTTTTCAATATTATCTGCAAAACTCGAGGATATTAATGAGGTGAAAAACTGTTTTTGAAAAATTTTACTACTTGATTGAGTAAGCATTTGTTGATTGGCCTTCACTGGTAACGATCCTACTTTCATAGAACTGCACTCCATATCTGCTAATAAGCAAGCAGCACCTTTGCTCCAACAATCAGCTATTGCTTCTACAAGTACAGCTACTGCAGCGGCAATGTCTGCCGCCATAACAGCTAAAAGTAATCCCTTTTTTACATCTAAGGCTTTTTTTAACTCATTAGTGGAATCTAGTTGTGCTTGGACTGTATCGATTTGTGATTGGGCATTATCCATAGTAACAAGTAAGTTGGCGAGTTTGGTATTTATATTCTTCAATGTTGAATAACTGTAAATTTCCTCAGCGATATACAATACTGATGCCAGCATAAAAAGTATTGAGGAGATTTTAATACTAAATTGACCTCTACATGTAATAAACATAGCCACTGCATAAATCGATACCACCATTTGAAGAGTAAAAACTATCATTGAAACGTATGGATCTGCATAGTTTTTTGTATTAAAGTCCTCAACTGTCACGTTACCTACGGCCTCGTT
>JADGAM010000091.1 GCA_015232015.1 Oligoflexia bacterium
TTTATTGAGAGTGGTGCGAATATTGCGAATAATGTTACGATAAAAAATCTAGTCACAATATGGGAAGGGGTGACGATAGAAAATGATGTATTTGTTGGACCAAATGTTGTTTTTACAAATGATTTGCAAGATAATTTAATCCAAAAAAAAATCTTACTCTATATCGGCTCTACCGGAACATGGTATCCACTAGATAAAATGATTGATTTTTTTAAAGTTATCAAAAATAATGAAGAGAGTGATCTTTTTTTTCTTTTTTTGATAAATGACAAAAAAGAAAAAGTTGTTGACCTTATTACACAACTAAATATGTCACATAACGATTTTACAGTTAAAAACGTACCCGGCCGCGAAGTGATAAACTATATCCATGCATCTGATTATGGTATCGCTTTTATAAAAAACATTTTTTCTAAAATTGCCTCCAGTCCTATAAAAAACGGCGAGCTAATCCTAGGTAAAACCCCTATTATTTGTAACGATATTGGAGATAATAAACTTCTTATCTCAAAGGATATTGGTTATGTTATCAAAAATTTTAACCAAGATGAATACTTAACTGGTTTTAGACATATAAAAAATATTAATCCTGATTCAGAAATGTTTAATATCGCAAGAGAAAATCTACTTAAAAACTACCTGGGTCTTGCGGAAGGCGCAAATAGATATCAACAAATATATAAAGAAGTTATCAATGAATAATTTCAAGAAAAAACGATATAAAATAATTATTTTTGCTCCCAAAATATATCCATTACTCGCTGAAAATCACATAGAAAACCAAGGAGGAATGGATGTCTATTTCAAAAATTTAATAGATGGATTTACAAAATACTCTGATTTTGAATTAAACGTTTTTCTTTTGAAAAGGACAATTAAAAGCGATCTTAAATTAAATAGTACAATAGTTAACAATATGAAAGTAAATTTCACAACCATTCCTGATTATGGGGTATGGTCAAAAAATATTTTCCACAAAATATTTTCTTATCTCTATTTCTTAATTTGTATTATCAAATGCAAACCAGATGTATTTATTAAGGCCGGGATTGAATATCCCATAGATTTTTTACTTTTGTTATATTCTAAATTTTTTAATACAAAATTAAAATCAATAATGATTTCCTCTACCGCTACTGAATATCGAGAAGCAACCGATTTCAAAAACAAAGTTCGACAAAAAATTACAAAAAAAATACTGAAATCAATGGATGTAAGTATTATTTGCCAGAATAACCAACAGTTCAATGAAGCACAAAAGTTTATAGATAAAAATAATTTACTTATTATAAACAACATTTTTAGTCCTAGAAAAAAAATAGATACAACTACAACTATTGAAAACTCACATTTTATTCTTTGGGTTGGCAGAGGAGAGTACGTAAAAAATCCTTCAGCATTTCTCGAGTTGTCAAAAAAATTAAATCCTCAAATTAAAAAAATCATGATTTGTATGCAACAACATGATCAAAATATTACCAAAGCAATTGATTACAAACTTCTTGTTGAAGACAGCAAAGAAATTCCAAATTTTACTTTACTTAGCTATGTAGAAGAAGCTGTCATTCAACAATACTTTAAAAAATCAGCATTATTAGTTAATACGTCTTTTAGTGAAGGTTTTCCTATGACTTTCTTAGAATCAATGTGTGAAAGTAAACCCATTTTTTCATTGTTTGTGGACCCAGATGGAATTATTATGAAACACAATTTAGGTTTTTGTTCTTATGGAGACATGAACCTTCTTAAAGAGAATATTGAAAAATATATTCTTGAAGAACATAAGGTCATGGCCAATCACCTCTTTACATCCGCAACAAAAACCTATTTCAAAAATAATTTTGGCCTCAAAACAAATATGCAAAAATATATCGATTTGATTCAAAATATTTGCTAAAAATTAGTTATTAATCTGACACTTTGTACGTTAATTTTAGAACTTACGCCTTCTTAAGTGAAGAGGATCCTTGTGTAGCGTTTACCTAAATCATGTTTGTCCATCGCTATCCCGTTGATATTTATTTCGCTTACAAGTTACTTTGTTTTTTCAAATTTTATTCTAGTAAACGATGATGTAAATTACACAATTCTTTCTCACAATCTTTACACAAACTCTATTTTTTCATTGGATGGTATTAATTGGCACACATCCTCTTCTCCTCACTTTTTTTAGATTTTTTATCAGTGATTATATTTTAATTAACAAGTTGATAGTTATTATTTTCTCCTTCCTTACCGTTCTTTTACAATACAACATTTTAAAAAATTTATTATCTTTAAAGTATCAAGATTCAATAATCTTAAAAATTCTTATTTTCCTTATTCCTGGCTGGATAATGTACTTATTCTCAGTACTCAATTGCTTGGAATGGAACTATGGAAACAGCATTTTCTTTTATCCTCTGGTGTGGAATTCATTTCACACACAAATATTTAAAAAACGAAAATGACATTAAAAGTATTTTTTTATCTTCATTATTTTTCTCTCTAGCATATTTTTTCAGATCTGAAGGTTTATGTTCCATAACACTACCAGGATTAATTATTCTCTACCGTTTTTACAAACAACCCAAAAATAAAAAAGCTTTTTTCAGTGCTGTTGTCTGCTATCTTATCCCTATTACCTTTTTTATTTTTCCATATTTAATATTTTTAAAGATACACCTTGGTGAATGGGTTATCAGTGGAAAAAATAATATGTTTTCCTATGCTCTCAATTCTTTACATATTGACCCCAATGCCAGTAAAGTTGATCTGACTTTACTGATCTTTTTAAAAAAATTACAAACTGTTTCAGGAATACTGACATCCTTTTTATTTATTAATCCAATTTATTACTTATTGATTGTCATGGGGTTTATTCATAGAAGAGATTTACAAACTAAAAACATAAAATACGCTGTATACTTGTTAGCATTTAATAGGGTCCAAAATACTATTTTGCTACTAAAAAAAATAAGAATTCCTATTTTTTTAAGCGAAATCTCTTCAGCTTGCTACTTTATTTTGTTCACCCTCATGTCAACATCTAGACCTTTTTACGTTGGAAATCCTTTGGAAATAAAAGAATTAGTAGCATATATAAAACATAACTCCATCAAATGTAGAGAAATCTACTATGAAGACACGTTACTTATAAATAAAATTTTTATTTATCTTGATCAAAACGAATGTTTTATCCCTGAAGAAAAAGTTAATATGATTCAAAATGAGCAAGGAAAAAAATACTACATTTTGGACGTTAATTATTCTCAACAAATGATGGGTTCCAATAGGAAATTAGAAAATGAGATCAACAAAAATCCGAAGTTAATAAAATATGAACTTGTGAAAAAATTTGATAATAAAATAAACGGAAGTATTCTTTTTTATAGAGTATTATAATAACTTATTAAGGAAATCTCGAACTAAATGATAGCAATAACAAAAAAAACAAAAATTAGTAATTTAACCAATATCTGGTTTGATGAATACCCTAAGTTAAAGGGAGCACTGTTTAATTTTTTATTGTATAAGCAATGTAAGAATGGAAAAAATATCTTTGGCTTTGTAAAAAAAGAGTTCTACACCAAAATAATCGAACTACGCAATAAAAATGACCAACAACTGCTAGAATCGTTTAGTACAAATACAAAATATAAAATTAATAGAGCAAAAAAAGAAGGTGTTATTTGCGTTGAGCATTTTGGAGATCTTGACGATTTTGTAAAATATTATAATCAATTTGCTAGAGAAAAGAATAAATTATTAATAAACAATGACTACTTGAAACTATATCAACAAAATATTGTTATCACTAAAGCAGAATTTGAAAATGAAATTATCGTTATGCATTCTTATTTAATTGATTTTGAATCTGATCGTGCAAGACTATTTCATTCTGCCTCTCACTTTCGAAACGAAAGTGACTCACATAAAAGAAATCTAATTGGTAGGGCCAACAGACTTCTCCATTTCGAAGATATGAAAATTTTTCAAGCTAAAGGAATTCATATATATGATCTCGGTGGTTATGCGCACATGACAGATGACAAAGAAAAAAAGGCAATAAACGAATTCAAAGATGGATTTAATGGAGAACTTTTACTTGAATACGATTTTACTTCCTGGCCACTATTTTTTTATGAACATTTTTTTTCGAAATTAATAAAACCATTTAAAAAAAATTGAGAACCTTAAAAAGTAAAAAAAAGAAAATTTTTATAATCACTCCCTCCCTCTCCCCCTGTGGAGGAGCAGAAAAAATTGCACTCAATTATTTTCATCGCTTAAATATGGAAGATTCAAATTTTGATTGTTTGTTATTTTCATGCTTTCCTAGTGTTGACGGTATTTCAATCGATCCAAACGACATCAAATTCACATCAAAAATAAAACAACTCTACACTAATTATTATCTCTTGATCGATTGGATAAAAAAAACGAAGAAGAAAATTAAAGATCAGTTAAAAATTACAACCGTTAACAGATATGATAAAAATAAAATTGAAGTCGATTATAGAAATATTAAAAGCAATATAGAATTTAATGAATCTACTACTTTTAAACTTCTATGCTACATAAAAAGCTTTTTTATTATTCCTTATCTTATTTTCAAACAACCACATATCATTCATATACACACTCAGCATTGTTTATCCTTTATTACAATATCAAAAATTTTTAAAATTAAAAAAATTTTACTAACAATCCATTGTGAATTAGAACGCCTTGATAAACATTCAAAAAAAAGATTAATCAAAATTTTAAAATTTGTAGATATCTTTTATGCAGTTAACAGTAAAATTGCTAAAGATATACAAGAAATCATTATCCAACATGGATACAAAACAACAACAGTACTACTTCACAATCTTATCGAATTATCCTCTGACAATTTACCTTCTTCGCTGAACATGAACGGCATTGGTAATAATCTTAAAAATACTACCTCAACAATTATCTCTTCTATCTCATCTACAACAACATTATATATAGGAACTGTCACTAAATACGGGAAGGTTAAAGGGTTAATTTTTTTAATAGATGCTATATCTATTGCAGTTAATAATAAAATCCCCGTAAAATTAATTATTGCAGGAGAAGAAGAGCAAGATAATTATTTTTTAAGTGAAATAAAAAGACTTAACATAAGAGAGAATGTCTTCTTTTTTGGAAAATACAATTCACAGAAGGAGTTATTAAATTTCACTTCCAAATATGATGTTTTCTGTCTTCCCTCCCTTTCAGAATCTTTTTCAATTTCTTTATTAGAAGCAATATCTTTCGCAAAACCAGCAATAATAACCGACCTCCTTGGACCAAAAGAAATGGTTACAAATGAATATAACGGATTCATTGTTCCAAAAGGTAATGCAATTGAAATCGCAAAAAAATTTGAGTATTTCCATCGAAACAGAGACTCTCTTGTTCGTATGGGTGAGAATGCAAAACAACTCTACAAAAAAAAGTTTAATAACGATGAGATTTTTAAGCAATATAAAAGCACGCTATTTTAAAGAACATTTTCAATTGTAAACTAAATAGTACATTAATTCACAATTCGTTTCAAAAATTTACATCACAATCTGATATTTATTAAATAAAAAACAAATTTTTGATGCCACCTTTTGTAAGCACTATTGCATATTGAATGTTCTTCGTACTCTTCGATATAATGAGCTGTTGTAATAAATATAAGAGTGCATCTGATTAAATAACCATCTCTTCCATGTAAATCCGCCACGACACATTTTACAGTAATCAAATGGTAATTTGCCATTTGAAAATGAACTTTGAATATTTTTAACCTTTGATGATAACATAAACTCTTTTAATGGTTCTTTTTCAATATGACCAATTACTACATTTCCATTCCAATCTGCGCAACATAAAGAGTAACTACCATCTGCAAATATCGCCATTGAATCTCTCAAAGCATCACAACTACCATATCTAGCTAATTTAAATTTTTTTTTGCTCTTAATTTCCGAAGAGACAATGTCATTATTCCAAGTGTGAACCTTAACTAAATTAATATTAAAACCAGGTATCACAGGAAAAACTTTATCTGATCTTTTAAAAAAATAATGAATTATCTGCTTACTAAAACCAACATCTTTTCCATGTAAAAATTCTAAACCATAACAACTAGAAAGCTCTTTTCCTAATGACAACCAATTTTCAATAGCATCTTCAACATCTTTTTTGTTGTCCAAAACTTTTATGCCGTCAACTTGCTCATCTTTCAACACTGTTCGGAAAAGTATGATCGTTATATTAGTATTTGAAGAGTGTGAAAATTTTTCTCTAATAATTGAACATATATTATCATGCCAAATTGAATGATCGATAATAGGTGCTTTTGAAACATATTTTTTATGTTTAACATACGAGTCATGGTAAGAGATATATAATTTCTCAATTCCAATCGATAATAATTCTTTCCGCATATTTTGATCAAGAAGAGATCCGTTTGTGTTTAACTTAATTCTTAATCCTTTATCATGAGTATAGCGAAGAATTTTAATTGCATCCTTATGAAGAAGTGATTCCCCCATGTGATAAAAATTTATCTCTTCAGTTAAATTTATATCTTTTATTTCATCAATAATTTTTAAACAAATATCAGTATTGATAAAACATTTTTTTCTAGTCATTTTATGTTCTGGACAGTAAACACAATCAAAATTACACGCAGATGAAAGTTCGATATTAATATTGCGAAAAAGTGGAAAATTCATCATCTAAACCTCGCAAGTTATCAGTAAATTGGTTAAATAAACTATGGCAAAAATAAATTGCACTGCCCCTTATTCTAATTATTTATTTTTACTTTCAAAGTAGTAAGAGGCTGTTTCAAAAGTGACAGTTTCAAGGAAAAATTGAGCAAGCAAGGAGGTTTACTAGACGTAAATCGCACAAGCGAGCGAAATTTTGACGCCGAAAATGGCCTTCTGAAACAGCCTCTAAGCGAATTTTTGATCTTATCAAAAATTTCGTGTAAGTTCATTAATAAACAATTGTTGTAACTAGCTAAATATTGAATTAAAATATTCAATTTAAATTACCTTTTGGATAGTAAATAAAACATGAATAATAGACCATACTTCATCTTTTCAATGGATGTTGAACCAGATGATCAATGGAATTTATCTAACAATGCTTTTGGTCTAAAAAATATTGACTCCCTCTTAAGATTCAAAAATCTTACTAATAAGCACAATATTAAACCTGTTTATTTTATAGAATATCAAGTAGCAAAAAGAAGCTCTTTTTTTGAAATTTTTAAAAATGATATAATCAATAACAAATGCGAAATTGGATTACATATGCATATATGGTCCAACCCTCCCTATAGCGATCTTTGCCTTAAAAAAAATACTCGAGCATTTCAAACAGAAATCGACAATGAATTATTCAAAGAGAAATTTCTAAATCTAAAAAACGTTATCAAAGATAAAATCGCTGTTGATCTAATCTCTTTCCGCGCAGGAAGATGGGCCATAAATTTCGATCAACTGCATATTTTAGAAACAAATGGTATTAAAGTTGATTCATCAATTACTCCTGGAATTGACTGGAGTAATACTTTTGGTGCCACTAATATTGGAGGTCCAAATTACTTAGAATGTCCAACAACACCATATTTTTTAGATCTATCTGATCTTAGAAAAAAAGGAGGTGTCCCAATATTAGAATGCCCGGTAACTATCGTTGAAAAAAAGGATATTCACAATTTCTACAAACTCATTAATATTATTCCTCTATCAAAAATAAAAAAAATAGCAAACAACAAAGTATGGTGTAGATTTTATCCCAAGACAAAAGCAAAACTCTTACAATCAATGGGTGACTTTGTTAACAAAAATAATCTTCCTTATATGCATTTTATGATTCATTCTAGTGAACTGTCGGAAAATACTAATCCCCTTTACAAAACACAAAATGATATAAACAATCTATATAATAAATTTGAACAACTTTTTTCCTGGATAAATAAAAACCAAATGCAATCTATTACCTTAGCAGATTTCTATTACAAACTATCTTCGAATAAAGGTCTTTATTGATCATGAGTAACAACATACTATCCTCTTTATTTAATCAATTATCTTGGAAACTGACTATCATCAAAGAAAAAATTCAAGGCATTGACCTTACAAAAACTGTATCTCAAGAAGAGTTAAATTTAAATCCGGCCATACATGAAAAATATGCAAACTCTGGTAATAAGCATCTCTGTTTTGTTCTAAAAAATTTGCAAATAACTAAAGAAGATCAAATTGTTGATTATGGATCAGGCAAGGGTGGTGCTTTGTTAACTATGGCAAAATTTCCCTTTAAAAAAATTGAAGGGATCGAAATTTCAGAAGAACTTCATAAAATTGCATGTAAAAACATTAAACGTCTCAATAAAAATAATGTTTTTTCATCAAACTCTGATGCTCTTAATTTCAATCAGCTTGATGATTTTAATTATTTTTATTTTTATAACCCTTTTAACGAAGTATTATTTCTTCCGGTGCTAAAAAAAATTAACAACACCCTATTTTCAAAACCACGGGCCACTACTCTGATCTATAACAATCCAGTTTGTCACAACATGATTGTAAAAGAAACCCCTTTTAAATTAATTGCGAAATATCCTAGTTTTTATAATTTCAAAATATTTGTTTATAAAAATAATAATTAAAGGCATCTTAATATAAATGAACTCCCTATCTCTCATAAACCTCTTTTTATCATTAATTACTATCTCCATTGGAACTAAATTTTTACTTAAAACTTTTACACCTTCTGTTTATACAAATAATTTACCAATATTTTCTATTGGATTATTTTTATATTGCATTTTGTTTCACCTACTTCGTTCCATAAACTTAGAAGTTAATAAAGCAATACTTACATTTAATACCCTTGCAATTTTCGCAAATTTCTCTTTTTTATTAATAAAAACATTAAAAATTTTCTTTTTTACTAATAAAAAAGTTACACATATTTTTCAAAAAGATAATATCGATTTCACTCTGCTTTCTTTAATTATTTTTTCTCTTATATTTTCACTAATCATTGGTCCCTATCATGAATATCCTTCTGACCCAATTCAACATCTAAAATTCATTTCAATGTATTTTTACACAATAAATCTACAAGATATTCCTGTCTCTCATTTTAGTTATTTTTTCTCAAGCATGGCCATTGGGAAAATAGATTTTATAACTAATTATTTTAATCTAAATCTATATTCAGCTGTTACTCAAACAATTCTTTTATCTCTTTTTTACAGATTAACTTTTGTTTTAACCAAAAATAAATCGCTATCAGCTGTCTGCGCTCTATTGTCTTTAGTATTTTTTGGAACAAATATTTTTAATTTTTATAGGTATTATACTTTCTCTAAAACTTTTTTCACCTACTATGCATATATCGAAGCAATGATTCTTTTAATTGAATCTGTTAGAATAAAAAGAATTTCTCCTCTTGTATGGCTATTACCGCCATTATTTTACTGTGCTACAAACCATGTTCAAGAAGCCATTTTTATTTATGTTCAAATAATTTTTGTCCCAATTATTCTTTCACTATCACTAAACAAAAATTCATTCAAAAACTCACCTTTCCAATACAAGCTACTTCTTTTCAGCATCTCTAACATAGCTATATCTTCACTCATAATATTTTTTCTGCCAAATCTGATTTTGAAACCAGATTTTATAGATCCTCAATTCTTATTGTTTTCAAATAAAATCTCAAAATTTATTCATCTACCATTTGTTACTATTAATTTTTTTCCCCACTCTCCTTTCTTTAAAACACTTGGAATTTGGGGAATATTTGCAATTATTTATTCATGCTTTTTCTTACTTATTAATAAAAAAATTGATATTAACTACAGTATAATTGCATCTATTACTGTTGCTCCAGTCATAATTATTACCTGCCCACTCACTGTTTTCTTTTTAGGTAAAATGATGTCGGCATATCTCCTTTACAGATTATTATATGCCTCCATGTATTGGATCACGTTTCCTTTATTAATCTATATTACACTTAAACATCTACTCTCAGACCATTTATTCTTTTTAAAAAATAAATATAAATATTTTTTCCACTTATTTATTTTTATCTCATTTTCACTCTCGTTATTCTACAAGGCACCTTTCTGGGGACGATTCTATATGCTAACATACATACCAAACGCAAATATTAGCGGACATTCTCTGATCAACCTCATTAGTTATTTGAAATCATCTAGTAACTTGAAAAATCAAATTGTTTTATCTGATGCTTATACCGAAGTATTTTTGTCTATACATGGTTTGAGATCCTATACTGGGCAAAGATATCATAATCATCGATTCATGAATGAAGTTCATTATTATTACAATAAAAATCTTGGTAGATATTCAACTCCAGAGGAATTCTTTAATGCAATTATTATCGCGCATAAAATATATGCGATAATTATTAACAAACAAACAACCGAAAGTATCAATGGTGAAATATCAAGACATTGGAAAAAAACTGAAACTAACTCTTTAGTAAAATATTCTACTGAATTTTTAACTTATATTTTAAATAAAGAATTTTTTTATGAAATAAGAATAGATAAAGACATATCTATATTTATGCCTATAATTTTATTTTCATGTGGTTATAGCGTTGAGCAAAAAATATTACGAATTTTAAAATGGAGAACAATATAAAAATATGATTAATGATAAAATTATTAGCAAAACTATTAAAGAACATAAATATCGCAAAGACATTGATGGATTACGTGCAATAGCAGTTCTTGCAGTAATTGGTTTTCACGCCTTCCCCGAATGGATTAAAGGTGGTTTTATTGGCGTAGATATCTTTTTTGTTATCTCCGGTTTTCTTATAAGTAGTATAATTTTTACCGAATTAGATAATAATAAGTTTAATTTTATGACATTTTATTCTCGAAGAATAAGACGTATCTTCCCTTCGCTTATAATTGTATTATTGGCCTTCTACTCCTTAGGTTGGTTTACTTTGCTTGCAGATGAATTTCAACAATTAGGAAAACACATACTATCTGGAGCAGGTTTTATTTCAAATTTTACATTATTAAGGGAAGCAAATTATTTTGATAATACTACCGATACAAAGCCATTACTTCATTTATGGTCACTTGGTATCGAAGAACAATTTTACATTATCTGGCCATTTCTTCTTTGGGTGGCCTGGAAAAAACGTTTTAATAAATTATTAGTTTGCTCATCTATAATTATTTTATCGTTCTTAATTAATATAATCACAATAAAAATTGATCCCAAAATCTCATTCTATTCACCTGTATCTCGCTTTTGGGAATTAATTAGTGGTAGCATGTTAGCTTATATTTCTATTAATAAAAAAATATCTCCTGCAAATGGAAACAAATTTCTACTTAATACAACATCCACGTTAGGTATTTTTCTTATTATTATTTCCATATCCCTCATAACAAAAGAAAATAATTTCCCTGGATGGTTAGCAATTTTTCCTATAATAGGAACATATCTGCTTATTTCAGTCGACTCAAATACCTTTATCAACCGAGTAATTCTTTCTAATCGCACTCTAGTCTGGATTGGGCTCATTAGCTACCCTTTGTATCTTTGGCATTGGCCACTTCTCGCATTTTCAAGAACCATTTCGGGTGTTATTACCTCAAGACATTCTCTACCTTGTGGACAGACACTATTGTAGCATCCTTGACATTCATAAGGCACTACCAATTTTTTACCAAGATCATACATTTCAATTTCGTTTGAAGAAGTTGGTCCGAAGAGAGCAATAACTTTTTTATTCAGACCAAGAGCTGCATGTAGAGCTAAAGTATCTCCTGTGATCATTACATCAACAAGAGTTATAAGGGCAAAAAACCTTGGTATAGAGTTTTCAGTTCCAATGCTAACAATATCTTTTGAGTAATTTATTAATTCTTTTTCAATTTCTTTCTCTTCAGGTCCTGCAAATAGTATAATTTGAAAGCCCTTTTCTGTTAAGACCGATGCTAAATTTTTCCAATGTTTTTTAGGCCATCTTTTTTCGTTCCAGCGTCCACCACTTCCTATATTTAAACCGATTATTGGATTTTTTGATGAATTAGTAATTAAATTGTTTTTTAAAGCAAAGTTTAATGCAAATTTTTTTTCATCTTCAACAATAGGTACAATGATTCTTTCTCCGTTGAATGGATAACCAGAAGTGTTTGCTGCTAATTCCTGATATGTTTTTTGGTTTTTCTTTTTTATATTGTCAATCATGCTCATGTAAAACCAATTAGAGGCATCATTGCCAAGAGGTAATACAAAATTATTTGAGTCCAAAACATATCCGCGCTTCTCATTTGACTTAATGATAGTTGCAATCTCTAAACTTTCTGAAGACAAATCTATGTTTATGCTGACATCAAATTTCTTGAGCAGAAGTTGGAATATTATGAGATCTTCAAGAACTAATATTTCGTCAATAAGTGGATTATTTAGTAAAATATCTTTTGATTTTTTAGAGACGATCCATGATATATGTGAATTATTTTGCTCTTGCTTAATAATATTTAGCAGAAAAGTTGTGCGCAAAACATCGCCAGATGCTCCCAATTTAATTATTAAAAATTTTTTTCCTATTGGTTCAAAAAAATCACAGTTTTCGCAAATTATATAATGTTTTTTGTGAAAAAAACAAGGTCTATCTGTGAGAAAATGTTTGCAATTTTGTTTTAAGAACATTCTTCTATTCGAGTCCTTTATTGGAATAATTAAACTTGAACACAAACACATTAATTATTTAATATTGCTGCTATAAAAATTTATATGTTGTATCCAGCTAGTTTTTTTTAAGTTTGCAATAATTGGTTGGATGTTTATAAATATAATAAAATTTATGGCGAGATAACAGAAAATAATTGGTTTTAGTATCTTATTTTTAAAAATACTTTTTGTTCTAATGAATAATAAATTTAAGGTATGGATAGAAAAAATTATGATTAAAGGTTCAATTGTCATTCTAAAACGAGCAGATCCATAAAAAATTAAACAAATACCATAAATGGAAAATATCTGAAGTATGATTAAAAACCAAGGGGATGAGAAAAAATTTTCTTTATATGATTTAAATACATAGAAAAGACCAAAAATAAAAAATGGTATTATAAACATGTAAATAAAATTATATCCAGGAATACGAGAATACCCATCTACAGACATTATCTCCCAATCAAGAGGGCCCCAGAAGTATCCTGTTTTTTGTAAAATGAGTTTTGGAATGATTGATGGATTGTCTTGAATATACTTGAAAGTATATTGGGTTAGTTTTTTGTCAGTTTCTGCTTGACTTAAATTTTGTAGGCCTTTTGAAAAATCATCATGAAGTACGTTACCAAATGGTTGTCCTTTTCTTATGTATGAAGTATATAAGGCAACACCACTAGATCCTGCTGTCAAAGGTATAAACTTATCATAAACAATATAATTTCTAATTGCCCAAGGGGTTATTGCAAGAGAAATTCCAATACAAGCAAAAATAAAAAATATGAACCTATTTTTAATTTTAATCTTAACTAATGAAAATAAAAAGAACCATGCAAATACAGGAAAAAAACAAGAAGTAATACTTTTTGTAAGAAGGATCAATCCATACAAAATGCCAGACAAGATAGATATAACAATTTTTTTTGAATAAGAATTTAAATCACGAAAACTATTCCAAATTATAATTAAGATAAACATCCATATTAGCATTAGAGGTGTTATTAAATTTTCAGACAGAATTTTACCTGTGATTCTAACAAATTCGGGATTAATCGCCATGGCTAGCATAGAAAGAATTGCTACTGAATTTTTTTTTGTGATTTCTTTTGCAAGAATATATGTTAACCAGCAGGAAGTGACTCCCATTATAATGTTTATTATTTTCGGTATTAAAAGATTGTGGCCAAACAAGTAATAAAATGGAGATAAAATTAATGAATATAATATTGGATAACCGCTAATGTATTTATCTGGGGTATAAGCATATCCATTTCCTAGCGCGAGGTTAAGTGCTCCTAAATTATATGACTGCTCATCACCCTGCAATGGATAATTGTAGATTATTATATTGATAACTCTAATTATTAAGGCAAGGAATAATATTGAGAGAACGATATTCCTATTATTTAACAGAGAGTGCTTAAAAATTTCATCATATTGGAATGAAAGATTTGTTTTCATAACTATGCTTTGCTCAAAATTGGTTGAAATGATAATCCGATAACAAGATTTAAATGTTGATTAGGGAAAATATTTAGTGGAAAATATTTCTTTTTTACTAGTTTGAAATATTTTGCAATTTCATTATAGATTTCATCTGGATAGCTTAAATGTTCACTCTTAATCCACCAATCGTAATCCATTTTGTATCTTTTTTCAAATAAACGCTGAGATGAAATTTTCCTTGCAATCGAATAAGCAAAACTTCCTTCACATGGAATTACTATAGAAAAGATACCATTTTTTTTTATTAAGCGATGAATTTCTCTAATGGCCGAAGGTAGATCAGGTAAGTGTTCTAAAACATGAATTGCAATTATTCGATCAAATGAAGATTCTTCGAACATTGTTTTTGCTTGTATATCGCAGACATATGCTTGCATTCCCTTATTTTCATGTTTAAATTTTTCAACCATATTTTCGCGAATATCAATTCCAACATAATTCTTTTTTTGCAATGGAGATAAATTTTCATATTTTATATGTTCACCTATTCCGCAACCAATTTCTAAAGTACTTATGAAATTAAATTTATTGGAAGCGTGAACGATAAAGTTATGATCGAATTTATCTAATATACCATATTTGGAACGAAGATTTGCCAACCAGAAGGCCATATAATCATCACTTATTCGTTTTTGCTCTTCTGTTAATATAGGGACCTTTTTAGGCCAGTTTCCTCTAAGCACGATAATCCTCATGAAAAAAATAGTGTTATCTATCTAATGAATAACATTTGTTAAGTATTTAACAAAATTACGTAGATGACAATAGTTAAAAATAGATTATTTTGTAGAGTAAATTCTCTTGTATTGTATATTTTCTATCAATGAAATTACTTCTTTGCCAATGAGATTGTTTGAGTAGTTGGAAATATGATCAGAATAAGAATATAAAAAATTATTATTGCGAAATGAAGGGCATAGATCATTTTTTATGTCACACAGTATGTACGCAGGATCATATATTTCAAGAAACGGGTAAAGTTCTTTTAATTTTAATAGAAGAGTTAGATATTGTTTTGATAATTCTAAATGTTTTGTATAACTCAAATTACAATTTGAGTTTTTATATTTATTAAATATATTATTAATTAGTGGAATAGCAGTTGTGCGATCTAAGCAATCGCGTGGATTTGGGAGAGTAGGATTATCAACTGTTATAACAATTTTTTTTCCATACTTAGTAAATTTTTCAACTGTATTTTTAAGACCATCAAACGCTACTTCATAATTTAGACTACTGGGTAATGCTTCGATGCTTTGATCTGAATTGGCCGGAAGTTGGAATAAATTACGTACAGCTGTAGTAAGCACAACTACCTCTATATTTTTATTTTTTGCAACGAAGTCAATGGCCAATTCACTAGTTTGTTTTAAATGTTTGTATACTATTGAATCACTAATAACTGGTGCAAAATTTCCAATAAACATCCATCTATTTGAAGAAGAGTTTTTTAATAATCCTGGAAAAAGTGCAGAAGCTTTACTATCTCCGAGTAAAGCATATTTAACGTTACCTCTATGATCCTGTACGCAGTTATTAAAAATTGATTTTTTTGAAATTGGGATAGCGCAATTATTCTCAACATTAGCAATTTTTAGTAGATCCTTTTCTAAGGACATGGTTTTTACTATTGGATTCATTGCTGTAATTTCTCTAGATTCAAATCCATTATGCTTATAAGTTTGATATCCAATTACGCCTGTAATAAACAATGTAAAACATAAAAATAAAGTTTTAAGTTCTCTTCTTTTTCAAAAGCGTATTGGTTTTTCGATTAGTTTGTATGTGGCCCATGAG
>JADGAM010000092.1 GCA_015232015.1 Oligoflexia bacterium
TATCATTTATATCCCAATATGCCTTATTATCAAAAGCAACATCTTGAGTTATATCTAGGCCAAGACCAAAAGCTATACTCTCATATGCAACAGTAGCATCTTGTATAAATTTACTTATAGACATTGACTTCAAGTCGTTTATTTGTGCTTCAAAAATTTTATTAATTTCAATTTTTTTACTTTGATGAATGGCCAAGAGATTATCATTGATACTTTTTTTTAGTGTACTGAGAGAAACATAGTAACTAATTGAGCCCAAGATTAGTAATCCTAAGAAGGAAACAAGAAGAAAAGCAGCTATAATTGAAGTTTTTAAACTAAATTTAATTCCTAAATTTGCAAAAATTCCTTCCAATAAATTTTTACTTTTAACGTTAATTATACTGCTTTTAAAATCAATTTCATCTCTAATAAGACTCATATAAAATCCCTCCTAGATTTTACTAATAACTGTCTACTATCTTCTCTTCTATTTTCTATCTTCTCATTAATTATTCCCAGGTTCCTGAGCCAACAAGCCATTCGGTTCCATCTGGAGTTTTACATGGTTTTACCCATGATACTTTTGAAGTAGGATCTGATTCACCAAATTTTGTCCATTTATATGGCACCCAATCTCCCTCTGGTTTTACTTTTGCAGCTTTTACAAATTCAACAAAAAGTGCTTTACCATCTGGATCTTTTGATTCTGAAATATCCTTACCATCTAATTGTGGCTTAATTGGATGCATAACCATTTTAGGTTTATCTTCCATAGTTTGTAACCATATATAATCTGGTTCTCCACAACAGTCAAAACGAAATTTTTTCACCTCTGCTACACCATCTTTTCCTTTGCTTTTAACTAAATCACACATTTTATCTACATTGGCCTTTACAACGTCCTTATTACAAACGGCCTTTTTCTTTGCAGCTGTACAATTTTCTTCTGCTACTACGTTTACAATCGTAATAACTGTAAAAACAATCAAAGACAAAAAAACGAAAATAACTTTTTTCATAACAATCTCCTAATGTTTACTAAACCAAACTAGATTATTAAAACATTCATCACAAAACATGATGAAACTATACTCTATCCATTCCATTCAATTGAATTGAATTGAATTGAATGGAATGGAATTGAATTGAATTGATATCAATTATTTTTCTGTCATTAATTACATTATTAATTGTTTTTTTATGTTTTACAATACAGAAAAAATTGTAAATTATTTCAAATTACTTAATAAATGTTTGAAAAAATATTTTTATTTAACCGACAAAAACATTTTTATAAAGTTAATTGTATTGTACTGATCATATGTTAGTTTGTTAGTTGATATTTATTTCAACTATTCTTGGTGTTAAATAAGTGATCTTCTTCTCTTGTTTTTTTTTCTCATCTTTTTTAGCACCACTGATATCACTGGTAGGATCATTAGGATTATTAGGGTTATTGGGATCATTAGGATTGTTTGGATCTGCAGGTGGTATTGACGAAGGTGAAGCATTGGCAACACACTTATTTTCAGCTGGTTGAAATGAACAATTAGGTCCACAAAAATTATTTGCATCTGGTTGATCCAAACACTGATTTTTATTAATGATCTCTTCTTTTACGGGAATCATAACTATAGCATTAATAGTATATGTTGATCTCTCATAATAACCAACCGTGGTTATTTTAAATAAAGAACCTATAGTACTAAAATGAATTCCATTTTTTTCTAATTCAACAATTCTTTCATTAAAGGCATCTCTTTCTATAATCTTTGCTTCATCAATAATATATTTTGCAAAATCCTCCAATGAATCAAAAGAGTGTAAGTCATCGGGGTCATCTCTATATTTGAAAAATTCATTTAATTGATCTTCGGTCATCTCTGAAAATAAGAATTTTAGGCCATCTTTAGTAATTTTATTAAAATCAATTGTCTGACTACCAAAGACGGTTAAATTATCTTTAATTAAATCTATAGTGTTATCATTTAATACTGGCAAAAGGTAAATTTCCGAAAGTGAACTCATGGGAGCGAATTTAGGTTTTACACTATGGTCACTAAATAAACGTTCAATCTCTGCTTTATCGGGGTCTTCATATGAACGTTCTTTATTTATATAGTATTTTATAATTTTAATTAAAAAAGCAGCAGTTTGTCTTGGATATTTATAATCAAAATCTTGTTCTTTTTCTTTCTTTTCTTCCAATTTAGCGGCCAACATTTCACTTAATCTAAGTTGAATCATATTTGTTTCATCAATATCTAATTTATCTTTTTTAATACGGCCATCATTATCTAGATTATTCGGGTTATTTGGATCATTTGGGTTATTAGGTGCTGCTTTATTTTTCGCATCTCCTTCTCCTTGCTCACTAGTAAGAGGGGAATTTTTTAATAAATTAATATTTATTAACGAAGAAATATTTTGAATGCTGACTGATAATTTCCCTGGTAACATTATACTTTTTTTAAATTCATTTAAAGCATTTCTTTGTATAATATTTGCATCTGGCGGGAGTGGAATTGGATACATAAAAGGAGTAGACCATATCATATCTATAACACTTTGAGGGATATCTTTTTTATAGGTGGGATTTTTTTCTAATAAATTTAAGGCCTCTTTGTATAATTTCATTCTGGTCATAGCAAAAGATAGTCCTGCCTCTGCTGTTAATTTTGCCTGTGCTCTTTCCTGTGTATTATAAACTTTTAATTTATTAATTTTAGTATCAAAAATGAAATCCGCCATTAATGCTGTTAAAATAGTAATGGTACCCAACACCATCAAAAGTGCGATTCCTCTCTCGTTATTTTTTTTAAAAGGCCTTTTGAAACACTCTCTTATCACACTCATTAGTTGGCCTCCTCTTCAACATCATCATCATTGTTGACCTTTTTAGAAGTATCAATTATTGATGTTCCTGAAGTTCCGGGTATTTCTCCTGTAGCACCAACACCAACACCAGCACTACCTTCTCCCTCAGGCGTTGTCCCTGGCATTCCTGGGATTTTTGTTTTTTTCTTCTCACTATCTTCTGCCTCTTTAAATTTTATATATGGCCAAATACTTTTAAAAATTCTTTCATCGTTATATTCAACTCCTCCTTTTCCTATCCAAGTAAATTTAACTTTTACCGCCCGAACAACAGAATCTTTTTTTAACTCCTTTAATGTTTCAACAAATTTTTTTTTGCTCTCATCCCAAAATGAAAATTCGAAAGCGGTCACATTAGGGAGTAATGTAAATAGTTTGATCTTATCCCAATCAATCTTCTCTAAGGAGAATGGATCTTTTGCAGTATAACCTCTTACTAAGTCATAAAGCCCTTTGTTACTTTTGCTAGCTACTTCACTCTCACTCTCTCTTTCAGCAGCAGTATTAGCATTAGCTTGTGCTGCTGTGGAATTTTTTTCTTTGGCCATTAAGGTATATCTCACCCAAGCGTAATTAGATTGTTTCATATCTTCTGAACGTCTTTTATTGCTGAAGGTGAAAAACTCAAAGGTATAACGATCTGGATTTTGGAAAATAGGAATGGGATGACCCAAAGTTGTTACAGAAGAAAAAGTGGCACTTCCTTCATATCTAGAAAATGCTTCAACCTCAAGAGGAGCAGGTGGGGCCTTAGCTGCAAAATAAAGAGGAGAATACATTTGTAAAATATCTTCTTGAAGTCTACTCATGGCGGTTTCAACTTGAAGAAATTCTTTATCTTCACCAATTATTCTGTCTCTTGTCTTAAAACTATTATCTGTAATTTGAACAATCCCAAAAGAGATGAAGGCCAAGATAGTGGCGGCAATCAATATCTCCAATAAAGAAAGTCCTTTATTATTCATTTTTTATAGATCCATTTTTATTTTTGCTTTTTTATTATTGATAAATGTCACTAGGGAAAAAGGGAAATTGCTATTCTTGTTTTGTACTGTTACTTTCACTTGCCAAACCATCTCTTCAACATTTTTCTTAATCATTTCAAAAATCTTATTTTGAAATATCTTTGATTGTTTATCTTTACTCTCCTTATCCATGCCGCCACCGGCGCCATTTACTCCTCCGTCAGCGCTTGCTCCTGCACCACCATCAGCAGAACCAGCGTCTGCTGCTGCTCCTTCTTCTTCGGCACCTTCGCCAGTTATTGCGCTTAAATTTGGTATCTTAAGTCTTTTATATTCTACTACGTATTCATAATCTGCATATCCAATTTCTTCAAGATTACCTTTTTTAGGAGTTAATGTTAACGATTCTCTTAATTCTGGCGGATCTAACAAAATCTCTTGTAATTTATATTCACATAATCTTTGCAACAACAGCTCTTCTTTCATCACTACTGAATCTCGCACATTGGAGCCCTCTGTAGTTAAAAACGCAAGAACAAATATCGCAAAAAGAGTAATAGAAACTACAACTTCAATAAGAGTGAAGCCATCATAATGCAAATTATGATTTTTATAAAAATTATTATTAATTTTTAACCCATTTTTCATAAATTTCTTTTGCTTTAGATTCCATTTCGTCTATTTGTAGGTCTTCACTCTTTTTTTTATCCAAGGAAAGAAATTCTTTTCTCAAACCATCGGTAAAGGGATCAATCATTAAGCTAAACATTTCACCGGGGCTTGCAAAAACCATCAAAGCGGCATCTCTTTCTCCGTTCGGATAAAAATAAATTGCAGCTTCTCCTTCTTGGATAAATACTGAACGTGCATTAGTAGCAACTCCTAAAATCTTTATGTTTACAGGTATAGTTGCCACGTCCTCTTGAAATTCAGAAATCTTACTAAATTTATTATTTACATCTTTTATAAGTTTATCTTTTTGTGCTTTTTCCTCTAATGAAAGCTTATCATCATTTTCATATTTATCAAAAAGTGGCAGGATAAAATCGCCATCTGGTGCTGCCTCTAAAACCCATTCTTGCGGATTCTTATCAAGAGATAGGTGCAATCTAACCATCGCCCCTCTTAAAATTGCCTCATGGGAAGCAAACCTTGATGCTCTCTCGAAAGAATTCACGCAACTTTCAATATCATCGCTATTTCCGGTTAATGAAAAATCAATTGAATAAATTATTACTCCTACCAATGTTAATGCTACTAATATTTCAATTAATGAAAATCCAGAAGCAGAAGGAGATCCATGAATAAATTCAGAGGTAGGTAGAGAAGTAGACATAGAAATATCTTTTAAGACTTTTTGTCTAAATTTAGTTGATCTTTTATGTTGAATATACGCTTTATAAAAAGTGATCACCATTCTTTATTTTTATTTTTATTTTCATTGTTAGGCAATTATTTACTACATTAAGTAGTATTAACTAATTAGTCGCGGGCGCGAAAGCGACACTGACTAATTGTTAACCAATAATTAACTAATTATTAACTATTGTTTATTAATCTTCCTATTGTCTTTCTAATGAGTTTTATGCAAGAATTGTTTAATTGCTGGAGCAATATCACCCAATTTTAATACTTCCATTGCAGCACCAATTTCTTTTGCTACTTTGGGCATTCCATAAACTACAGAGCTATACTCATCTTGGGCCAAAGTAATTGAACCAGCATTACGTAACATTAAAAGACCTTTAGCACCATCTGCACCCATACCAGTAAGTATTGCTGCAACTATTTTTTTAAATTTAAACTTATTCTTCTCTTTTAAAGCTGCTACTGAACTAAAAAGATAATCTACAGAAGGTTGATGTTTATTTACAGGTGGATCACTATTAACATTTAGGAAAAGGCCACCTGAACTTTTTTCTATCAATTTTAACTGTTTTCCTCCTGGAGCAACATATGCAATAGAGTTTTTTAACTCTTCACCATCTATGGCCTCTCTAACTTTAATTTTACACACATCTGACAATCTATCTGCAAATACTTTAGAAAAAGTTGCAGGGATATGTTGGACAATTAATATTGGAGGAGTGTTGGAGGAGAATGTTTCAATAATTTCTTTAATTGCTACTACTCCACCTGTTGAAGCACCAATTAAAATAATGGAATTATCAACCACTGTTTGTTCAAAAGTTATTTGTTGATCTTTTTTATTTTCTTGAATTAAAAAAGATGATTTTGTTGAGAACATTTTGCGGTTGATGTTAAAATTTGTACTCTTATCGCTTATAAAATTTAATTTTGAATTTGTAGTTGAATTTGTAGTTGAATTTGTAGTTGAATTTGTAGTTGAATTTGTAGTTGAATTTGTAGTTGAATTTGAATCCAATTTTGCATTTTCTATACCACGATTTTTTTTTATCTTTCCGCTTAATGCTGCTTCTCTTACTATCATACGAATGTGTTCAGAAATTTCAGGAAGTCTATCGGCATCTGGTTTTTCTATATAATCAAATGCTCCCAACTCGAAGGCCCTCAAAGTTCCAACTGCATCTTCTTGCGATATTGAACTAATCATTACAACAGGAGGATGCCCTTCTTTTCTCTTAGATAACTCTGATAAATAGGTTATTCCATCTTTTTGATTCATATTAATATCTAAAGTAATAACATCAATCCCTCTATTTTTTTCTAAAATCTTATCAGCATATAGTGGGTTTGGTGCTTCACCCACAATATTAAAATTGTATTCTTTTGTTAATACTCGTTTTAGCATCATTCTTACTGTTGGCGAATCATCTACAATCATCACATTTACTATATCATTTGTACTAGGCACATCTACTACATTATTATTTATTACATTTTCTACAGGTATTACAGTATCTGCATCAGTATCTGCAGATACTTTATCTGCAGATACTGTAATACCTACAGCATTTGTTTCTTTTTCAATTTTCTTTGCAGAAGACTCTTTTCCAGTATCCATTTGTGCATTACTTTGTTCATTTGCCTCTTTAGAAGATTGTGATTTAAAATAGTAAATTGAATTAAAAAGTAACTTAAACGGTGAAACAATATCAATTATATTTTCAGTATGGCCGATCACTAAAATTCCATCAGGTGTTAAATTTTTAGTTAATTCCATAACAATATCTTTTATGGTTTTCTTATCAAAATAAATAAAAACATTACGAATAAAAATAGCATCAAATTGTCTTTGCTCTCTAAAATATGGAGGAGCAAATAAATTTTTTCTATGAAAATCCACAACCTCTCTTAAAGAATTTTTCACTCTAACATAATCTGAGATTTCAGCACTTCCTAGAGTAAAATATCTCTTTTGTACAGCAGGTGCCATTTCTTTTATTTGATCATTTCGATAAACACCCTCTTTCGCTATTTGAATCATTTTTATATCAACATCACTACCAATTATTTTCACCATCTTTGGAAAATTATTTTGCCTCAGATATTCCATTACAGTTATGGCCATGCTGTATGCCTCTTCACCTGAGGAACATGCCGCTGACCACATTTGAATATATCTTCTACTATCTTTACTCATTAAATTAGGAAGAAACTTATTTTCCAAATAATTGAAATGTTCTTTTTCTCTAAAAAAATGAGTGGTATGAGTTGTAAGAGCAGAAATCAAAAACGGAATTTCTTTTGCAGTATATTTTTGAATATATTTTAAATATTCCCCATAATTTTTCAAATTAACTTCTAAAATTCTTTTTTGAAGGCGTGTCTCTACCATCAATTTTTGATCATCTTTGATAAGAATACCTGCTAGAACTTTCAACAATTCTTGAAAAATTTTAAATTCGTAATCATGCATAGCAATTTTCTAGGTACGAAGTAATCAATTTATAATTATGATTCATTAAGATTCATCTTCTTTAAATCGTGGATCCTTTGATGAAGGGGTGTCTGTTGTCTCAGCAGAACCTTTCTTTAAAGATTTATTGTATAATTCTGCTATATCATGGGCCCTAACAATTGGAGAAGAGTCACCACTATAATTTGCAACTTTCTTTTCAACATTTAATTGATCTTCAATGCCATCTATCTCTTCTTGCATTTTACCTAAACCAATGACATTTTCATTTTCATTTTCATTTTCATTTTCATTTTCATTTTCATTTTCATTTTCATTTTCTAAATTTATAGAAAATTTATCTATTATCTCATTATTTTTTAGTTTATGGTTTTCATTTTCTGTATTGTAATCACCTTCATATTCATCAAAACCAGAACCTAAGGAGAAAAACTCATTCATAATCACAACATTTTCATTCAATTGTTTGGCATCTTTTGTTAATTCATTAACAGCTAAATCCATTTCTTTGGTACTATGTCCATCTCTCTTGATCATCTGATCAAGTCTTGTAATATTGCCTACAATTTTTTCCATTTCTATTTGTTGTTTCCTCATCAATCCAAAAACTGTATCTAAAGATGATAAGGTAGAAGGTAATCCATCAGATATTTCTATAAATACACGTTTACATTCATCTGCTGAACGTTCGCCATCTTTTATCTTTTCTTGAATAAATATTCCTAACTCTTTTACTTGATTAGTACTATTTTCTAATAATGAACTAATTCCCAGAGAAGCTTTTCCACTCATTAATGCCAAATTACCAATTTCTTGGGCGACAACTGCAAAGCCTTTTCCATATTGACCAGCACGAGCTGCTTCTATAGAAGCATTAAATGAAAGTAATTTTGTTTCAAAAACTATTTCATTTATAATTTTTGTCTTTTGATTGATATCGCCAATAACAGAAATAATTTCTTCTAGAGCTGAGGCGGCACCTTTAATTCCATCCATTGCTTCCTTTAATCCATCAAGGACGCGCTTGCCCTCTTCCGACATATTTTTACTTTTATTCATATATGATAAAGACTCATCTGCATTTTTTAAAGTCTTCTCAATACTAAAATTTAATTCAGCAAGTACAGAATCTTGTTCTAATAAAAGTTCTTGTTCTTTACTATTATTACTTAAATACTCTTTTCCATTTTTTGTTAATTTTAAAAAGTTTTTACTTATTCTTTCCAGAGTACCCAAAATATTATCGAAGTAACTGTCGCAACAACTATCTATTGGTCGCAAACCTACAATATAAAATATCAAGGATAAAAAACCTAAAGCTATTCCTCCTATCCAAAATGGTTGGCCATAATTCGTATTTATAGCTCCATCTAAAAGAAAATAAACAGAGATCACTGCAAATAAAAAATTAATAATAATCAATTTCATTTTATATGATACACTGGACATTTTATAAAACTCCTCTATTACGAGAAATCATTCTTAAATCTTCATTTGATAATGTACCCGCAATATCAATAAGATTAATTAAAGAATCATTAACTTTTGCTATACCTATAAAAAATTTTGTATCAATTTTTGTTTCTATCGCTGGACTTAAATCAACATCATCTCTATTAAGCGCCATTACTGAATCCACATCATCAACTAATGCTCCTATCATCATATCCTCGTTTTCTACTATCAACACATTTCCACCATACTTATTCTCTTGAGGATTAAGACCAAATTTGATTCGTAAATCCACTACTCCAATAATATTTCCTCTTAAACTAATAATTCCTCTATAATGAGGAACAGTGTATGGAACTGGTTTAATTCTACTAACTTTAATCACTTCTTTAATCGAAAGCAAAGGAGATCCATATAATTCCCCACCTAATCGGTAAATCAAATATTTCCATTCATTATCTAGATTGAAATCACCTTGAGTCATTTAGGACCCCTCCTTAAATTAATTATATGCAATCTTTTCATTGTTTCTTTCTATTAAACGAGCATTATACTTAACTATTTCTGGTAAATTTAAAATTAATCCTGCTTCGCCATCACCTAAGATAAATCCGCCTATGACTCCAGGAATATCACCCAATTCTTTACCTAGATTTTTAATAACTATCTGTTGTTGACTATGAATACATCCAACTTCCAAAGAAACTTTTCTTCCGCCATAATTGATTACAAGCCCAGAAAAATCTGCTTCCGACTTTTCACTTATTTTTTCATTACATCTACCTCGATTACCATGAATCATTTTACCCAAATCTAAAACAGGAATTACTTCTCCTCTTAAATTAATCATTCTGCCTTTCCCTGTAGAAGACACTGTAATATATCTACTATTATTTATAGTTTCTACAAGTTGCCCCATTGGTACAACATATTTCATATCTTCTAAACTAATAACCATTCCTTCAATTATTGAAAGTGTAAGTGGTATATTTATATAAAAAGTAGTTCCTTCATTAATTTTTGAATCTATCCAAAAAGTACCTTTGATTCCCTCAATAGTAGTTTTTACTACGTCTAGACCCACTCCTCTTCCTGAGATCTCGCTCACCTCATCTTTTGTTGAAAAACCTGGTATTGTTAATATTCTTAGTATTTCATCATCAGTAAAATCTTTTTTCTTATTCTCTGAAATCAGTCCCTTCTCCACAGCTTTTGCCCAAATTTTTTCTTTATCAATACCTCTCCCATCATCTTTTACCGTAACATATACATTTCCTTCTTTATGTTCAGCTTTCAAGGTAAGTGTGGCCTCTGAATTTTTTCCTTTCTTTACCCTTTCTTCTGGTGTTTCAATACCATGATCTAAAGCATTTCGAATTAAATGAGTTAATGGATCGCCTATTAAATCCACTACTACTTTGTCTAACTCAACATCTTCTCCTTCAGTTACAAAATTTACTTTTTTATTTTGTAATTCTGATATTGTTCTAACTGTTCTTTGCATTTTTTTAAAAACACTTTTAATAGGAATCATTCTTAAACTTAAAGATATACTTTGAATCTCTTTTACAACTTTTCCTATATATGAAATAGCTTCCAATAAAACACTATCATCTAGTTTAATTTGTGTTGTTCGTTCTTTAATCATTGAATGATATATTATTAATTCTCCAATAAAATTAATCAGGCTATCTAGTCTCCAAAGCCCGACTCTTATTTGTTCTTCTTTAATAGATGAACCAACAATAGTTGGATTATTTGCTGATGTTCCCTCTCTGGGCCCAGCTCCAGCATTTTTTTGTACCAATAATGCTTTTTCAAGTTGATCTTCTAAAATCACTCCCTGCTCTATTAAAACCTCACCAATCTTTTTTTGGAAATTATTTTTATCTGCAACAATATTATTACTTTCACTTTGATAATTATTTTGAGAATTATTTTGAGCTACATTTACAACATTATCTATTATCGATGGCGCTTCAACATCCTTATTAATATTAATAGGATTAAACAAATTAAGCGGCGATTTCTCTTCATCTTGCTGAGATTTTTCAGAGGAAACAACTGCTGTACTTATGAATAGCAATTCTTTTTCAATAAAGCTGGTATCTATAGAAAAATCTACATCCACTGTTATACCAGATAAATATGATTTAAGTAGATCTAATGCCTTAAAGAGAACACTACATACTTCTTTTGTAGGATATAACTTTCCATTACGAACATTTTGTAAAACATTTTCAATACTATGACAAAAATCTGTTAATTTTGGAAAACCTGCAGTTTTAGATGCTCCTTTCAGATTATGCATCATTCGAAACAATTTACCATTCATTTCGGGAGTTTTTTGACCTTTATCAAAATCCAATAAAACATGTTCGAACTCGTCTACTAGCTCTTTGCCTTCATTCAAAAAGCATTTTACAATCTCCATGTCATACTTATCTTGTTTTTCCACCATAAACTCTACTCTTTTTATACAAAATAAAATTATTAATTCAATTCAGTTTTCAATTAAAGAATATCACCAAACAAAAAAAAATAAACTACTAACTTTTATCATCATCAGTGTTTTTATATGCTGAAACAAATTATACAGTTGTGGACAATACAAAATATGTTATCTTTTACTTATACGTTATATTTAATATCTTACTAATAAATTCAATAATCATATTATTTATTATTTAAGTTAAGAGAGTAGGCATGCAGAAAGTATTAAGTAAATTTAAAACCTTGAAAGGTCAGCGAAAAAAAATGACAAATATCTTTTTAAAAAAGTTAGAATTAAAATACAAGTTGATGATCTTAGTAGCGGGGGCAAGTTTAATAGGTATTATTATAATTTCACTCACAAATTATTATCTTATGCACTCAGTGATTTTTCAACAAACCAAAAATCAATTACAATATGTTAAAGAAAGAAAAACAGCTCAAATTCATAATTACATTCAAGAAACAAAAAACAATACAATATCTTTATCTAACAATAGATATATCCAAGATATGTTGATGGTATTTCAAGGAGCGATACTGGCCATTGGTACTGCCGGAAATGAAGATACAGTTTACTCTCAAGGATACATGAATATTTTTAAAAATCATCATGAAAGAATTGATAAATTAGCTCGTGTAAATAAACTAAGTGGAATCACATTTGTCTCCCAAACAGGTCAAGTTATTTATACTAATACTGATACAGATTCTATAACCTCTAACGATTTACTGGGAAGAAATTTACTTAAAGGCCAATTACAAGGCACACCACTATCTACATGTTTTCAAAAAGGTAAAGCTTCTCTACAATTCCTTGATTTTAATTACATAAAAGTATTAGATAGAGTTGTTTCTATGTTTTGTATGCCAATTCACTCTGAATTTGCACGTGTTGAAGAAGGTATTGAGGCAGGAGAAGCGATCGGGGTACTTATAACTGAGGTTGATCAATTTTACATTAATAAAATAGTAAGTGAACATTGGACTGCATACAATGAAACTAGTTATATTATTGGCCAAGATGGTCTTCTTCGTACCTCTATTAATGGGAGAAATATTTCTAGCACCTTAAATAATTCATTTAAAAATAATCATAAAATAGTAAATGAATTATCATCATCTTTAAACAGTTCACTAGCTGCTAATAATAATGAAACTAAAACATTTCATGATGATCTCAAAGGTGAGTATATTGCTAGTTTCTCTTTATTTGAACCCATGGAAAACATCTCTTGGTTTATGGTAACTGAGGCCTCACACTCTATTGTATTTAAAGAGGTCACTAATATTAACTTAATAATATTTATTATTACATCAATCATTTTAATTATTATGGCATTAATTGGTATTTGGATAGGTAAAATTTTTTCAGTCCCAATCATCAATGTTGCTAATCTTCTTGAGAAAAGAAGTAGTGAACTTAATTCTCTCTCAAAAATGCTTACAGATATGAGTAACCAATTATCTCAGTCTGCTGCTGAACAGGCCAGTTCTACAACTGAAAGTGTGGCCGCCATGAACCAGATGGAAGCAATGGTAGCTCAATCAAATGATTTTGCTCATAACTCTCAAAAATCCACTAAAGATGTAAAAGAAAAAACTGAAGAGGGTAATAAAATTATGGCCCAACTTTCATCATCGATGGATCTTATTAGACAAAACAATACTCAATTACAAAATATCTCTCATATCATTAATGACATTACTAAAAAAACAAACATAATAAATGAAATCGTTTTTAACACAAAAATTTTATCTTTTAATGCTTCTATTGAGGCCGCACGTGCTGGTCAACATGGTCGTGGCTTTGCAGTAGTTGCAGAAGAGGTTTCGAGGCTCGCAACTACAAGCGGAAATGCGGCCCAAGAGATACAAGATTTGCTGGAAAACAGCAAAAGACAAGTTGAAGATATCGTAAAAAATACTGCTTCGGTAATTGTTGAAGGTCATGAAGTTGCTGTAAAAGCATTAAATATTTTTAAAGAAATTGCTATGCAAATAAGTGATATAAATGAACATATCCGAGGTATTGTTCAGGCCGGTATGGAAGAGTTAGATGGAATCAAAAAAACTTCAATAGCGCTTCATCAATTAGATAGAACTGCTCAAAACAATTCAAAAGTTTCCTCAGACACACTCACATACGCTAATCAATTAAAAGATTTAAATAATAAAGTCCATGCTGCCATGAATTCACTAGAGACTATTATTTTAGGTGACAATTCAATAAAAAAAATTAAAGATAACGGCCAACAACACTATATAAAACTATAATCATCATCATCTATGTTAAAGCATATTCTTTTTTTAATCTTTATCTATTTCTTATTAAACACGGTAGCTATAACCGTGAACGCTATTACAGTATCTCTTTCTGGAGATGGATCTAATATCACCGGAGTTACTGTAGGTACTAATCCAACCACTAAAACCACTTCTAATAAAACCACCACCTCTAATGCAACAAAAAAACGCTATAGAAAAGTAATTGAAAATAATAACACTATTATAGATATAACTGATCCTTCAATGAGCTTAAATAATCTTGAAAGCGTCTCGGATTTACCTACCCTGGAAAATTTAAATAATGATGGGCAAGAAGAAAAAGAAAATCAAGACAAAGAAGGAAATCAAGGAAAAGAAGAAAAAAGTAAAAAAAAAGTTAACTAGGGAGTAGTTACAAAATAACTTATAAAATCTTTAATAATCCATTCATTTTTTTTTCTTTTGCTAACTCTTTAATAGTTAGAGCATGTTGATCAGAAGAGCTTGTTGAACTACCACGAGTTGTAAATACAAATTTACTATCTTTATTATATTTTTGAATTGCACTTATAATATTTATGGCCATTTTTTCATCACCCACTCCAACTGCATAGGCCAACAAAAGTGTCTTATCTGCCTCTGTTAATGATTCAAATGAATCTAAAAACTCTTTCATCGTCTTAGCATCATAATCTCTGTGAGTTAAAGTTTTATATAAACTAGTAGTCCTTGGAAGCATTTTTAAACCCATTGATTTGGCGGTAATAAACATAAGATTGGAATCAATTGCAAAATTTTTCATTATATCAACTATACGTTCTTGGTTATTTTTATCAGTAATCATTTCTATTGCTTTTATTTGTGCTTTTCGAATCTCTTTTAATACCTGTTCCTTATTCATAAATTTAAATTGTGAACTAAAAAACATTGGATCATTATCCCAATTGTGTAAAAGCATTTTCACTTCTGTATGATTTTTTATTGCTTTTTTTAATCTCTTTAATTTATCACCCTTCCAAAACAATCCAAAAAACTTTCTTAATTTACTTTTTAATTCAGGATTTGCTAATTTCAATAAGGTATTAAGATCTTGGTTGTACCAAACATCAGATAATTTTTGAGAATCCTCTACATTTTCTCCTTTTTTAATAATTCCTTTTTTATAAGCATTTTTCCATTTATCAAAATCACTACTAGAAATTCCATACTCATTTTTATTCATTCCCCATTGAATAGCATTTAAAATCTCTCTTGTATTATCGGTACTCCTACTTGCAGCAATATCTCTATATTCCATTCCCCATAAAGCAACATCTCCATCATACTTATCTTTTCCTCTCATACCAACCCATCCCATCTTAAAATCATCTCCAATATCTGGGATCTTTTCACCTTTAGCAAAATGAAGAAAATAATCAGCAACTCCTTTAACCATATCTGGAGTTAATGAACCAAAGTATACTTCATCTTCAGAAACATTGTCTTGAATTGAATAACCTGAAGCTATTGATAACAACTCTGAAAATAAATTAGTTCTTCTAAAATAATCGGACATTAACAATGCTTGGTTATCTTTATTAATTTTAAACTTATCATAAGGAATGGGAGCAACAATGTGAATGTGCTGGTGATTACGACAAACATTTAAACCATCTAATAATTTCCAAGCATCTTCATGTACAATCCCTGATGGTTGCGCCTCTCTAAAATGCAATTCTACTCCAGAAACTGCTTCAACTTCACGGGGACCTCTGTACTCCACTGGATTTTTAGAAATTATTTTTGAAACATCAACTTCATTATCACCTTTTTTCATTTGTTTACCAGCAAATATTGTATCTTCATTAAAATGTAATACTAATTTATTTTTTACTTTCATATTGGGTATTTTTCTACTTATATGAAAGTTATCTCCTCCTCTGCCCTTAGAAACCTCTTTTAAGGAAATCATTTTTATATCTTCAGGCAATTTATCCCATTCATAATTTCCAATATCTTTGATTGAATTTTTTTTGGCCCAATCAATAAGTTCTTGAGGATAGGGAACAACACCGAAAACTCCAGTATCAAGATTTCGAACATGTTCAAATAAACTTCCTACCTTTCCATCCATGGTAGTAAGAACTTTTAAT
>JADGAM010000093.1 GCA_015232015.1 Oligoflexia bacterium
CCTTGTGGCGGATACTGAAGTTGAGAGACAGTTTTTTAATTCAACTCTTGCTCTAAAATAAAAATAATATACAGTTAATAAATTAGAATACTAACTACATTATTAGAAAAATAAGTGAATCATAAATTAATTCTTAAAAACAAAATTACCGTACAATCTTACATATCGTGAAAATAAAATCATTGATTATTTTATTTATTTGTATTTTTTATTATTAGGTCATTTAACCACAGTGTTTCTATACATTGTATAATCAGGAGTGTGCTTTAATGCATCTTAATGAACTTAGAGAAATGAGTATTGAAGAGTTGGCCGCAATGGCCACTAAGGCCGGCATTGAAAACGCCGCTGGAATGAAAAGGCATGAAGTAATCTTCGCATTACTTACAAAACATGCGAAAGCTGAGGAGGCGATCTATGGAGAAGGGGTTTTGGAAACTTTGCCTGATGGTTTTGGTTTTTTAAGATCTCCTGTCTACAACTATCTCCCAGGTGCGGATGACATATATGTTAGTCCAAGTCAAATCAGACGTTTTGGTCTAAGAACAGGAGATACAGTCTCTGGTCAAATTAGACCACCAAAAGATAATGAACGCTATTTTGCTCTATTAAAAGTTAACACCATAAATTTTAGAGAGCCAGAACAACACAGAAAAACTGTGCTGTTTGACAACCTTATTCCTGTTTACCCTCAGGAAAAAATAAGTTTAGAAGCAGGCCCTAAAAATATTTCAACTAGAATCATTGATTTGTTTGTACCTCAAGGTTTTGGTCAGAGATGTTTGATTGTTGCTCCTCCTAAAGCTGGTAAAACAGTTTTATTAAAAGATATTGCAAATGCAATAACTCAAAATCATCCTGAAACTATTTTAATTGTACTATTAATTGATGAGCGCCCTGAAGAGGTTACTGATATGAGAAGAAGTGTGAAGGGTGAAGTGGTTTCATCAACCTTTGATGAACCAGCTACTCGTCACGTTCAAGTTGCAGAAATGGTACTTGAAAAATCAAAGCGCTTAGTAGAGGCCGGAATGAAAGTGGTGGTTCTACTAGATTCAATCACCAGATTAGCACGTGCATACAATACAGTGATTCCACCATCTGGAAAAATTCTTTCTGGTGGTGTTGATTCAAACGCTCTTCATAGACCAAAAAGATTTTTTGGTGCTGCTAGAAATATTGAGAATGGTGGTTCTTTGACCATAATTGCAACATCATTAATTGATACAGGTTCAAGAATGGATGAGGTTATCTTTGAAGAGTTTAAAGGTACAGGTAACTCAGAGATTCAGCTTGATAGAAAATTAATGGAAAAGAGAATTTTCCCATGCTTGGATATTAATAAGTCAGCTACTAGAAAAGAAGAGCTACTTGTAGCAACCCAAGATTTACAAAGAATGTATCTGTTAAGAAAAGTGTTACAACCAATGAATGTTGTGGATTCGATGGAGTTTTTACTCACTAGAATTACTAAAACAGAAACAAACACTCAATTCATTGATTCTATGAATGGATAATGGGTTGGATATAATAAAAAAATAAATTGTTTTTAATATTTTTATCTTTAATATACCTTTTGTCTTTTTCAAGGGATTCCTATGAAACAAAGTAATTGGATAATCATGTGTTTTTTTACTCGCATCCTCCGATTACTTTGTTATTTACCAGTTTTTTTCATCACTAAATTAGTGGCAAATGAGAGTACGAGCGAAGAACAAAAGAAATATTCTTCTATCGGAGGACAAGCTGTCATCGATGGAGTGATGATGCGTTCACCTCATGCATTTGTAGTTGCACTTAGACTACCCAATGGAAAAATTCGTTTAAGAAGAGATCAATGGTTTGGCCTAGGGAAAAAATTTCCTTTCTTTAAGAAATTTTTACTAAGAGGGGTTTTGGCAGTAATCGAAGCAATGGCCAACGGAGTTGTTGCGCTAAATTACTCTGCTAATGTGGCCATGACAGAAGAATTAAAGAAGGAACAGGCGCAAGAAAAAGAAAAGGAAGAGACAAGGAATAAAGAAGAAAAGAATAAAGAAGATAATAACAATAAAGAGAATAAAAAAGAAGAAAAAGAGGGTTTAAAATCCATCTCCGATAAGATTGGGATAGCTACTTTTATTACAATGATTATTTCGCTACTATTTGGCATCGTTTTATTCGTGTTTGTTCCTCACTGGATTACGATTTTAGTCGGGTATAAAGATGTTGAAAGTTTTAAATTTCATTTTATTGATGGAATTATTAAGGCAACAATTTTTGTTCTGTATGTTTTTTTAATAGGGTTAATCCCTGATATTAAAAAAATCTTTTGTTATCATGGAGCTGAACATAAAGCGATTGCAACTTTTGAAAACAAAGAAGAATTAACCATAGAAAATGCTCGCAAGTATTCCACCTTACACCCCAGATGTGGAACCTCCTTTATATTTTTTCTGATTTTTATTTCAATTTTATTTTTCTCTATTGTATTTAGTTCAATTAGTATTGCTCCAGAACTTCCTTTTGTTTTACGTCATTTAGTTATTTTATGTTTAAAAGTTTTGTTGATGTTTCCTGTGGCCGGAGTCTCTTATGAAATATTAAAATATGCTGGAACTCATAGTGATAACAATTTTTGTAAGATAATTAGTTTTCCAGGAATGATTCTACAAAGAATTACTACTAATGAGCCAACTAATGAACAATTAGAAGTTGCTTTGGCATCTATTAAAACAGTTCTGTTCTTAGAAGAGAAACATAAATTAAAAGAACAAGAATCAAAAATATTAACTGTTGAAGAATTAGAAATTGAAAAATTATCAGAGATTGAGAAATCAAATGCTACTGTTAAAGATTTCATAGAATAATTTATATTATTGAGAGTGATAAGAGTGCGGTATGTTCGATAAATTAGAATTGATTGTTAAAAGATATAATGAATTAATGCAAAAACTTGCAGATCCATCTATATATGATCGCCAAAAGGAATTTAAAGAAGTTTCAGAGGAAAGATCTAATTTAGAAGAGATGGTTGAAACTTACCAAGAGTATAAAAAAGTTCAAAATGAGATTGCTCAGGCCAAAGAGATTCTTAATAATGAGAGTGATTTGGATTTGAAAGAGATGGCCAAAGAAGAACTTTCTGAGAAAGAGGTAATTTTAGACAAATTAATTGCTAAACTTAAATTGCTTCTAGTGCCCAAAGATCCTCTTGATGATAAAAACGTTATGATGGAGATTAGAGCGGGGGCCGGTGGTGATGAGGCATCAATATTTGCAGCAGATGTGTATCGAATGTACCAAAACTATTTTAAATCCCTTCATTTTAAATCAGAGGTAGTTTCAGTAAGTAAAAATGCAGAGGGAATTAAGGAGATAATTGTTAACGTTAGTGGAAGTCGAGTCTATTCAATTTTAAAATTTGAATCTGGTGTGCATAGAGTACAACGAGTGCCTAAAACTGAGGCGCAAGGAAGAATTCATACTTCTACTATTACAGTTGCAGTTTTGCCTGAGGCAGGAGAGATAGAATTTGTTTTAGATATGAATGAGATTCGTATTGATGTATATCGTTCGGGAGGATCTGGAGGACAATCAGTAAATACAACAGATTCAGCAGTTCGTGTAACTCATATTCCTACTGGCACAGTTGTGGCCATTCAAGATGAAAAATCTCAAATTAAAAATAAAGATAAGGCATTAAAGATTTTAAGAAATAGGTTGTATGATCAAAAATTGAGAGAGGCCAGAGAGAAAGAAGCTCAAGAAAGAAAAGGGCAAGTGGGAACAGGAGATAGGTCTGAGCGAATTCGCACCTATAACTTTCCACAAGGACGACTAACTGATCATCGGATTGGACTTACTCTTTACAACCTAGAAGCAATAATTGAAGGTGATCTGCATCATGTGACGGAAACACTAATTACTCATCATCAAGCAAAATTACTTGGTTCATCAGATGATAGTATTAGTGCTAATAATATTGGCCGTAATAGCAATACAGAAGAAGATGATGATTAAAATATGGAGACACTTCTACAATATTCCAATCGTTTTTTTAATGAACATCATGATTTTCTAAAGAATAATTACCCCGGTATAAGTGTAAACAGAATTCAGCAAGAATTAGAATATTATTTTACATTTGGATATGAAAGTTTCGATCATTTTTTAAATAGTATTTACTTAGAAGATTATTATAATCCTGTTACAATTTTTTTTAAAAAACTTGAACAAGGAATTCCTTTTGCCTATATAAGCAATTACCGACAATTTTATAATTCTGATTTTTATATAAATAGGGATGTATTAATTCCAAGATCGGAGACAGAATTGTTAGTGGAGATGGCAATTAAGGAGTTAAAGAAAATAATTACTACTCCCTTATTTATCAAAAATTCAAATAATAAAGATTCAAATAATAAAGATTCAAAACAAATTAAAGTAATTGATATTGGGACTGGTAGTGGTTGTATAATAGTTTCTATTTTAGAAAATTGGGATAATGAAATTCACCCATTACTTGCGTATGCTACAGATATTTCCCTAAATGCTATCGATATAGCAAAAAGAAATTATTATTTATTAAATTATAAAATAAATCCACTTAATAAAATTCAATTTGATCAAAGAGATCGATTAACTGGATTAGATGATAATGAGAAATTTCATTTAATTGTTTCAAATCCTCCATATATTAAAAAAAATGCTGATATGAAAAATGTTCATCCACAAGTTAGGTTGCATGAACCAGAGACAGCACTATATATAGACGATGAAAAATATGAAGAATGGTATTCTGTCTTTTTTGAGCAAATGTACAAACATCTTGAACAAGATGGTGTTTTTTTATTAGAAGGTCATGAAAATCATATTCATTTACTTAAAGATTTGGCCACCAGTTCACAAGTGGGTTTTAAAAAATGTACAATAGTAAAGGATTTAACTCAAACAGATCGTTTTTTAAAACTTATCAAACAATAAATATATAAATAAATTAAGAAAAAAATTTGGGGATATTTAAAATATGGATAAATTAATTATTACAGGTCCATCACAGCTCAAAGGTAAAATTCGAGTATCAAGTTCTAAAAATTCTTCTCTTCCCATAATGGTGGCCACACTACTTTCTGAAAATATAGTTACAATAAATAATCTTCCAAAATTAAGAGATGTTTCTACAATGTTAAAACTCTTAAAGAATTTAGGTGCTGAAATAGAAGAAAAGGATGATGGAAAAGTAGTTTTTAATACCTGCAAGTTAAACTCATACGAGGCAAATTATGAGATGGTAAAAACTATGAGGGCATCTTTTTTGGTAATAGGGCCACTGCTTGCTCGTTATGGAAAAGCTTCAGTATCTCTTCCAGGAGGATGCGCAATTGGCGCAAGGTCTATAGATATTCATCTAGATGGGCTTGCAAAACTTGGAGCAGAGATAGACTTAAGAGGAGGATATGTTCATGCAAGTGCAAAAAAATTAAAAGGGGCAGAAATATTGTTATCATTTCCCTCTGTGGGAGCGACGGAAAACCTAATGATGTGTGCTAGTCTTGCAGAAGGAACAACTGTTATAAAAAATGCTGCTCGAGAGCCAGAAATTATTGATCTGGCCAATTTTATAAATAAAATGGGAGGTCATGTTTATGGAGCAGGAACCTCTGACATAACTATTGAAGGTGTTAAATCTATAAGAACTGAAGTAGATTATATAGATTATAATGTAATTCCTGATCGCATTGAGGCCTCAACATATATTATTGCAGGAATTATTACCAATTCACATATTGTGGTTGAAAACGTAATCACAAAACACATGGATGCTATCTTTGATGTTTTAAAAAATATGGGGGCCAACTTTAAAATAATTTCACCTGAAAAGAATATTAATAATGCCCATGCAAATGAAAATGACATTGTAGAGATTTTCCCCCGAGTAGAAGGAGTAGAATTAAAAGGTATTCATGTTGATACAGCTCCTTATCCAGGATTTCCAACTGACGTTCAGGCCCAATTGATGGCGCTAGCTTTGAGTGCTAATTCCCCTTCAGTAATTACTGAGCACATTTTTGAAAATAGATTTATGCATGTTCCAGAACTAAATAGAATGGGGGCCAATATATTATTGAAAGGAAATTCTGCTTTCATTGAGGGAAATACCAAACTTACTGCCGCTCCAGTTATGTGTACAGATTTGCGTGCTAGTGCTGCGCTAATATTGGCGGCCTTAGTGGCAGAGTGTGAAACAGAAATATGTAGGGTTTATCATCTAGATCGTGGATACGAATTTATAGACAGAAAATTAACAAATTTAAATGTTTTAGTAAAACGTGTTCCAGGAGGACCATTCTAAATAACTTAGTAACTTAGTAACTTAGTAACTTAGTAACTTAGTAATGGGAACTTAAGAACAATTTTTAAGGGAGAAGATATGGAAAATTTACATCATGATGACAATTGTATTTTTTGTAAGATCATTAAGGGAGAAATTCCATCTCAAAAAGTTCTAGAAAATGAACATATTTATGCTTTTAAAGATATTACTCCAGCAGCGCCAATCCATGTTTTATTTGTTCATCGTAATCATTGTAAAAACATAAATGAAATGGTGGAAAAAAATCCTCAAAATATCATTGATGTTTTTAAGGCCATAAAAGAATTTTCAGAAAAAGAGGGTATTGATCAGAGTGGATTTAGAGTGATCTCAAATATTGGGGTAGATGGAGGTCAAACTGTATTTCATACTCACTTTCATCTTTTGGCCGGTAAGAAGATGCGTAATCTCTGACTTCAAAAGAATAGATGATTGTATTATTAATGCCCCTATGATAGAAGCAGTCTTGATTTAAAAAATAAAAAAATATCATAAATCGTAAAGGGAATCTGACTTTTATGAAATTAAGAATGCTTCTTAGAATATTTTTTAGTTTAGTTTTATATTGTTCACTTCTCGTAACTTCTTTCTTATCCTTCTCCATTTCTTCATATTCCTATAATTTCTATAATAAGATCATAGGAGGAATTGTTGTTCCATCCTCACAATGGAAAAGTGCAGTAGCATTGACCGACACAAGAACTGGAAAAATGTTTTGTTCGGGAACATTACTTACAAAAGAGTTAGTGGTTACGGCCGCACACTGTTTGAAATCAGAATCCTTTAAGAATGAAGAGGAAAGAATAAAATATATTAGAGTTTATACTGGAAATGGAGTTGAGGGCGGAGAATTTGTTGGCCAGTATAGAGTAAAGATTGCTCGTTTTCATGAAAAATATTGTATATATGACAATGCCTGGGCCGATATTGCTATACTAGTTTTAGAAAATCCCGTTAGTCGTGAAATTAGTGATACTGATTTGCCACCTATTTTGTCAGATTTAGAAGAGATGGCAAATAATTTGATAGTGGGAAGAAGTGTAAAATTAGTGGGGTTTGGAGAGAGAAATTTTATCAATTTAGCTGATTTTAATGATAATAGAGGTGGTGATACTGATAATATTAGAAGTAATAATAAAGCATTAAGTGGAATAAAATACGAAGTAACTGTCCCCATTAAATATGTTTCAGATAAAGAACTTATTTGGGATGGCAGTTATTCAAGAGGACATTATTATGGAGATAGTGGTGGACCTGTCTATATTAAATTAACAAACAATACATGGAAATTAGTTGCAATTATATCTCGTGGATATATCTCAACAATGGAAGGAATTGATATTCTTTTGGCCAATCATATATGCTGGATACAAAAAAATTCAGGTATACTTATTCCTAATATAAGAAATAATTGTCTTTGAAATGATTTTGAAATGATTATCTTTAAGAATGAAGAAGAAGAAGAAAAAGATGCTTTCTTTTTCTAACCATCGTTACCAATTGCAGATACTGGGCAAGCATCCAATTGTTCTTGGCATAAAACTATATCTGATTGAGTTGATGGTTGTTTTTTTACATATGCATTTCCATTCTCATCCTCTGCAAAAAAATCGGGTGCTCCAGTATAGCATACATTACAAGCTATACATCCTTCGCCATTTTCATCATCAGGATCAGTACAAAACCAAGCTCCAGGGACATTTTTCTTATGCTTAGCATTTTTGTTTGCCATAAAACCTCCTTATTTTTTACACTTGTTAGAACAAATGAGTATAGAATAGAATTAACTCAAAATTAATTTTAAATCTAGATTTTTATAAAAATTTCTAAAATTTCTAAAATTTCTAAAATTTCTAAAACTTCAAAAGGATAATTTTATGAAACAAAAAACAGTAATTGAAAAGGCCAGAAAATGGGCAAATGAAAAATATTTTGATCCAGAGTCAAGAGAGGAAATACAGAATTTAATCAATAAGCATGATAGCGGTGATATGAAAGCGGAGGGCGAATTATTTGATCGATTTTATAAAGATGTAGAATTTGGAACCGGAGGATTACGTTGTATCATTGGAATGGGTTCCAATAGAATGAGTAAATATATTGTAAGACGTGCAACTCAAGCATTGGCCGATGTTGTGAAAAAAAATTTTAACCTTCAATTAAGCGTGGCCATAAGTTATGATTCTAGGAGATTCTCTTATGAGTTTGCATGTGAAACTGCATCTGTGCTGGCAGGAAATGGTATCACCGCTTACATCTATGATAAGCTTACTCCTACGCCAATGTTGTCATACGCGGTTAGATATTTAAAATCAAAAGCAGGAGTGATGGTAACAGCAAGCCATAATCCTCCAGAGTATAATGGATATAAAGTTTATTGGGATGATGGAGCACAAGTAATTCCTCCTTGTGATAAGGAAATTATCACTCGTTACAATGATATCTCTAATTTTAATATAATAAAGTTTTTACCCTTTGAAGAAGGTCTTAAAAATGGATTAATAAAATATATAGGGAAAGAGGTTGTTGATAGCTATCATAAAGCAGTTTATGATCTTTGTTTTAATAAACAGATGTGTAAAGATCATGGACGAGAATTAAAGATTGTTTATACTCCGATCCATGGTACAGGTTATGTTCCAGGAGTACGTGCTTTAGAGACTCAAGGAACTTCCAATATTTTATTAGTACAAGAACAGATTAACCCCGATTCAAATTTTTCCACAGTGCCTTCTCCAAACCCAGAAAATCCTAAGGCATTAAAGCTTGCAGTTGATTTAATGAAAAGAGAAAAGGCAGATATTGCTATTGGAACTGATCCCGATGCTGACCGCTTAGGAGTAGTGGTAAATCATAAAGGTGAACCCTATTATTTAAATGGTAATCAAGTGGCAGTGTTACTTCTTCACTATAAACTTTCAAATTTAAAAAATGATGGAAAGCTATCTAGTGATTCTGTAGTAATCAAATCTATTGTGACTTCTGAATTGCAAACTGCTTTAGCAAAACATTATGGAGTAAAAATATATAGTACATTAACTGGCTTTAAATGGATGTGTGGAAAATTAAGAGAGCTAGAGGGAGAAAATCCGAAATTACATTTTGTTTTTGCAAGTGAAGAATCATATGGGTATTTATCTCTTGCAGATGTAAGAGACAAAGATGCAATTTCCGCCATGTCACTAATGGCAGAGATGGCACTCTTTTACAAAGTTACTGCTAAAAGAAGTTTAGTAGATGCTTTAGATAAAATTTATGAAGAGCATGGTCTTTATCTAGAAACACTTCTTTCTCTTGATTATATTGGAATAGAGGGTGAGAAGAAGATAAAAAGAATTATGGATTTGTTTAGAAATTACTCTAAAAATCAAAAAGATATTTTAGGAGAAAAAATTGTTAAAATTGAAGATTGGGAGTTAAGCGAAGAAAGAGATATACAAGATGGAAATGTTCTAAGGGTGTCAATTATTGATATGCCCAAGAGTAATGTTTTAGGTTTTACAACAGAAAAAGGTAATAAAATTTATCTTCGTCCCTCAGGAACCGAACCAAAAATTAAATTTTATTTTATGATGAGAGATTGTGAGAAGGGAGTAGATCTGGAGCATTTGAAACTGCGAGCACAAAAACGGGCCACAGAGTTTGAACAATTCTTTAGAGATTTATCAGAAAAAGCATAAAACAAAAAAAGTAAAAAAATATATGAAATCAAAAAATACTTCAAAAAAAGCAGTAGTATTGGTGAGTGGAGGAATGGATTCTCTTGTTTCTCTAGCTATGGCCAATAAAATTCACGGTAGCAATAATATTTTTATGTTTCATTTGAATTATGGACAAAAAACAGAGAATAAAGAATTACTTTGTTTTAAAGCAATAGCTAAATTTTATAAAATTCCCATAAACAGGCAAAAAATTATTGATATTAGTTTCTTAAAGGAAATTGGAGGAAGCTCATTAACCGATAAGAAAATGAAAGTAACAAATTTCAAAGGTCATAATCTTAGGACTAAAGATAAGAATAATATTATTCCAACTTCCTATGTGCCATTTAGAAATACCATTATCATATCTTTGGCAGTGGCCTATGCAGAGGTAATTTCAGCTAATAAAATTTACATAGGGGCAGTCGATGAAGATTCTTCAGGATACCCTGATTGCAGACCTAGTTATTACAAAGCGGTCAATGAAGTTATTAAAGAGGGCACAAAGGCCAAAAATATAAAAGTAGTAACTCCTGTAATTGATTTATTAAAAGATCAAATCATAAAAAAGGGAATTAGCTTAAATGCCCCATTTGAACTAAGTTGGTCATGTTATAAGAGTGAAAAATATGCATGTGGGGTTTGTGATTCCTGTGTTTTAAGATTAAATGCTTTTAGGCGAGCAGGGTTTGTTGATCCAATTAACTATAAGTAATTGGCAAGTAATTGGCCAGGTCCCTGGTAAATTTTGATCGCTTTTCCTCGTCAGTCGTGCGGCCTACAGGAAGTAGGCCTCCTCCTTCCTCTGAAAATCAATCAAAATTTACTCAGGGCCTTGACCAATTACCTAGATCCTCTGACTAGTTATTTTATTTTTTACTCCATAAATTTCCACCTGAAATAAAACAAGTCAAGTAAAACAAGTCAAGTAAAAGAAAACTTTTTAAACTTGTTAAAAAGGATTTTGAAGTATGAAAAAATATTTTGAATACGATAGGTTAATTGAAGAAAAGGATTTTTGTAATTTTTCAAAAGAAAAAGAATTACTTTATAAGCATATTGAGAGAGGAGATTGTGTAAAGATATTTGCCCCAAGAAATTTTGGAAAAACATCATTAATTAAAAACATTCTTGCTAAAAAATGGGAAAAGGAAAATCCTGAACATCGAGTTATCCTTTATGCAGATTTTTATAGTATAGAAAATCTTGAAAACATTTCACTAGAATTAACTAAAAGTTTTAACCTATCATTTTCAAACAAGAAATCTTTTTTCGATAAAGGAATGGAATGGACAAAAATGTTAAAAAATATTCGTCCAGTATGGCAACCATCTAGCAATGGTGAGGGAATTGGCGAGTTCAGTATAAGGACTGAACAAAATCATGACATTGTTGATTTTGAAATACTCTTTGAAAACATCAACAGATTACAAAAAAATAAACAAATGGAATTTCTTGTTATTCTAGATGAGTTCCAAGAAATTGCAAAAATTAAGAGAGCAGAGGCCAAATTAAGAAATGCTTTACAAAATTTATCCAACAAGATACCGGTAGTAATCTTAGGTTCAAAACAACACCTATTAAGTAAAATTTTCGATAATCCCAAGGCCCCCTTTTATTCGTGGGGTTTTACATTAGAACTTCATCCTATCGATTATGAACAATACACTACTTATTTAAACCAGCGATTCAAAGAAGCAAGTAAACATATCGATTTAAAAAATTCCCAATATATCCAAGATAAACTTAATCGAATCCCTGAGTCCATTAATCGTTTTTGCGATTTCTTGGCCAGGGATCCTTTAGTTAAGATTATTAATAAAACTGTTATTGATGACAAAATAAAAGAATTCATCGATAGATCTCGATCAATTTATGAAGAAAATTTAATTCAGTTCAAGAAAAATCCCAAAAAAGTGCTACTGGCCCTTACTAAAGTAGGAGAGATTACCGCTATTACTGGACAAAATTTTTTAAAAGAAATTCCGGATGTATCTAAAACAGGTGTATCAGATATTATGAAAAATTTTTTGGATGATTCAGTTGTGAGCAGAAAAATAAATCAAGACGGAAGTTTTTCATATAAGATTGTTGATCCATTCATGCGGGAATTTTTATTAAGGTATAAATTATTTAATAATTAATCTTACTCTTTATACATTCATTCATACATATAGAATATTAGTCATGATCAGCACTATCACCATAACCGATATCGTGATCTATTATTTTTCTAGGAAACCCTTGTCATTGTTGTCGAGGAGGAAGATCAAGGACCGGAGGGAGGAGGGGGGGCAAAGAGGTTACCAGCCGCAGGAGCAGCAGGAGCAGCAGGAACAACACCAGGAGCACCAGCCGCAGGAGCAGCAGGAACAACAGCAGGAGCACCAGCACCAGGATCAGGAGCAGCACCAGCTAGGTTACTCATTGTTGCTTGTCTAGGAAGCGGAGGCAGTCGAGAAGCTGCTGCTGGTGCTGCTGCTGGTGCTCCTGCTCCTAGTGCATCTAAAATGTTTTTGACTCTATCACTGTACGCTCTTGCAAGATTTTCATCTGAGCAATTAGCATAATTAAATAATTCTTCTAACTTTTTTAAATTATTTTCATCTTTTACTAGAGACTTACAGTTGTCTACTAACTTTTCTCTATCAGGCATTCGAGATGCAAGTCCAGCTATAAGACCTGATTTTAAAAGTTCCATACCTGCGCGTTCTCCTGCTATTATAGTTGCATTTTCCATTTGTTTTTTAAGTTGCTTAAGTTGCAAATTTGCATCTGTTCCATTTGCTTTTATTGATTCTTTTTGTGCATCTAACTGATTAATTTGCATATGAATCGATTCTGCTTGTTGTTGTGTTAATTGCAGCATCATTGTTACATCATATGTTTGAAGTAGATTTTTACAAGATGTATAATCTTGTGTTTGTTTTCCATTACTTTTGCACTGTAAACTACCACCCATCATCATGGCCATCATTGGATTATTTGCTCCTGCTTGACCAGGAATTGCACCACCGCCACCACCTCCTCCGCCTACCATCCCCATCATCATCATTCCTGTACTTTTAGGTTGATATCCTCCTTGCCCAGCATCTGGGATACCCGGGCTTTCATCAGTGGAGGTTAAGGCATCTATTACTGCGCAATTATAATATTCTTTTTTTAAGTCATCTCTTTTCGTTAATAAGGATGTATACTTACTTGTAAGTTCCTCAATTTTTTTGCTTATTTCGTTTTCATTTTTTTCAATATCTCCAGTATTAACAAAACTATCACATTCCTTTTTAATCGCATCCCATGCTGTTTCTCCTACAAAGCCTTTCGTTCTCCAAGTATGCCAATTCTCTTCTCCAAATATGTAAGATCGACAGGAATTATAACTTGGTTTTGCTTTTGATTTATCACTATCACCCAGACCCATTGCTAGAATGGGAAAAGAGATTAGGGTTAACAAAATAAAAAGATTTAATATTGATTTATTTATTTTCATTTGAATCCTTCTTTTTAATTTGTATTTCATAATTAAATTAATTTGATGTTATTAAACTACTTATCGGATTATCGGAAAAAATTAACTTAAAGATTAGCATTAAAATTTAGGTAGAAATTGGTGTAATGTGATTGTTTATACAGCTATTTTGTCTAATTGCTTTTAAAGAAGTAAATTATATTTATTCATATTTTAAAAGAATTCAAAGTCTTGGTGTCCAGCAAATCCTTCGCAATATAAATCAGCAGACATCTTAATTTTTGTTTTATTTTTAAATTCAGTATAGGGGATATCAAATAAAACTTCGTTAACCTCAGGTAAAATTATTTGTCCTGGTAATGCTCTAAAACGAAATTTCATAAAATTATTTTTACTGTTTCCTAAAAAACATTTAATACTCCACATACCATCAGTAGTATTTTTTATTTGTTGATGGTTGATAAGTGTTTTTTCTTCTTTTATTATTCGAGGATAAATATTAATGATAATATGAGAGTGCAGTGCGGGAGCTTGACCCTTATTTGAAATTAGCATTCTGTAATGAGAGGGACGACCATATTTAATGAGATTTAATTGTAGATTTGGTTCTTTGCGATAACTAAAAAGTGCCATAACGAGAGAGTGTGGGGCGGGTACTGAGGATTCCCCATGACGAAAGTAATAGGTACGATTTCGAACAACTTGGTGAGGAGGAGCTAATCCTTGTTCAATAAAGATTAAAATCACTCCTTTGGATACCATGTTTTCATCTTCATTATTATTACTTGATGTCTCCATGGGAACAACTTCTACACTAAACTCAATTTTGGGTTCAATGGAAGTATTAAGAGCTTGCATCAGGTGCTGAATATTTATTTTTTCGATTTCATAGCAATTTAAAGAAAATTTACTTTTTCCTTTTCCCTCCTCTTGCTCTTTGACTTCTTTAATCCCAAGGGCCAATAGCCCTCCAGAGGTATTGGCAAATGCTGAAAGATGTTTCCCTAATTCAAATTTAACTTTATCGAGAGAGATTAGTTGATTATTGTTTAAAATTTTTCCAATATCTTTAGCATCAAATTGAGTCCCTTCATCTCCTCCGTGATTTAGATAATCTAATAGCATTAAAACGTCACTCTTGGAAACTAATCTATTTTCTTGTACGGCCTCTTTAAAAAAAAGTTCTTTAATTTTAGACATAAAACCTTACCTTGCTTTACTCTAATATTTAATATTAGAGTATCAATTAATAACGATTAAGAGCAAGGATGTGCAATTATAAAAAAATGACTCATTAAAAAATTGCTTGCCAAAATATTTAAGTAATAATAATTTTAATTACTGTTATTCTATAAATATTAATATAAACATTCATTCTATTGTATCGGAGGAAAAAATGGCCAAAGGTCAAGATAAAGGTGTTGATAAAGGCAAAAATAAAGGCAAGAAAAAATTAACAATTAAAGAGAAACAAGAAAGAAAAAAAGCAAAAGAAAAAACAAAGTAGAATAAATAAAATAAGTTTAATTTATTTTAAATTTACTTAAGTTTTAAATAAAAATCAAACCATTCATAAAATTTAACAACATAATTCCATAAAACAATTTCATAAAGTGACAATAAAAGTTGGCAGGGGAAATTCGTTTTTTGCTGTTTTTTATCAATATTTTTTATTTGGCCATAAATAGGGCATAATGAAAAATATGAATAATATAAATATAAACAAAGATATAAATGAAGATACAAATAAAGTTACCTCAGCTGAAGTTTTATTACAAAACGATATTGAAAAATATTTATCGATGTTGAATTCATCAGTTGTATTAGATGCTGTAAATGAAGTTCAAATGGAAAATGCTCTGATCTTATTGAAGTCTTTGAGAGAGAAAATCAAATTACTAATAACCCTAAATGCGAAGCTAAAATACTACACTGATGAATTAAACGAAGTTATAGAAGCACAAGAGTGAAATAATAAAAAACACCTAATATTCATTAATTTTAAATTAGGCCTTGCCAAATCTTTTTAAATTGTATTACCTTATTTTTATCTGCACTGGTACTAACTCATATCTATTAAATTGTTTTGCCTGGGTGGTGGAATTGGTAGACACATCATCTTGAGGGGGTGACGTCGCGAGGCGTGCTGGTTCGAGTCCAGTCCCAGGCACCACTTTAATTACGAGTTTTCTGGGCCCTGTCGTTTTAACTTTTTCATAATCAAAGATCTT
>JADGAM010000094.1 GCA_015232015.1 Oligoflexia bacterium
ATAAGTATAAATGATTTTAAATGATTTATAGATAATTATAAATTATTTGTAATTATAACATAATGGTGTCTTTAAGAGCATCTCCGTAATTTGAACACAAATTAATTCTACAAATTCAAAACAAATTTTATATGAGTGCACAAAATTAGTTCTTCTTTATCCATATCATCCATATCGTAGAAATATCGATCACACACATTATTAGTAGTGGAAAGAATAAAAAAATTGCTTTCACAATTTAATTAATCTCTTAATCTAACTGGCTATGCATCTGAAACAAATACTGCTAAAATTCGAGTATTATTACAATTGATACTTCACACTTTTGGGTATTAAAAATATGAAATTAGCTTTAGGTTATAGTGACTTTAAAAAAATTATTGATCAAAAATTTGATTTTGTTGATAAGAGTTTATTTATTAAAGAGTTCTTCGATGATGCTGCCACTGAAGTATCAGTCATCACCCGTCCTCGAAGATTTGGAAAAACTTTAAATTTATCAATGCTTAGATATTTCTTGGCCGCAGAAGTTGGTGGAGAATCAACTAAGGGATTGTTCGACAATCTTAAAATTGCCAATTGTGGTAGTGATGCAAATGGTGCAAACTATATTTCACTCCAAGGGCAATACCCAGTTATTTTTTTAACATTTAAGGATGTCAAAGAAACTTCTTTTACTAATGCTATAGAAAAAATGCGAATAATTTTGCAAGCTCTATATAGAGAACATCAACATTTGTTGAATTCAAAAGAACTTGCGGAAAATGAAAAAAATATAATTAAAAAATATTTAGAGGGACAAGTAAATCAAGCTGAACTAGAAAACTCTATCAAAATTTTATCTGAATTTTTATGCAAGCATTATCAAAAGAAGGTTTTCATTCTGCTTGATGAATACGATACTCCAATTCAATCCAGTTATATCGCTGGTTATTACAAAGAGATGATGGATTTGATGAGAGGAATGTTAGGTGCTGCTTTAAAAGACAATCTTGCTTTAAATCGAGCAGTTATTACAGGAGTGATAAGAGTCGCAAAAGAAAGTTTATTCTCTGGCCTTAACAATGTTGAAATCTATTCAGTTATGCAATTTAAATACAGTCAATACTTTGGGTTTACCGAAGAAGAAGTTGGTGACTTGCTAGAAAAAGCAAAAATGAGTGATCATACTTCAACGGTTAAAGAGTGGTATAATGGATATAAGTTTGCTGGAACAATTGTTTACAATCCTTGGTCAATTGTTAATTTTATTCAAAAAAATGAATTGCGAGCATATTGGGTCAACACCAGCGACAATGCTTTAATTCGAGATGTAGTGATTCATTCATCTAGTGAATTCAAAACAAATCTTGAGGAATTATTACTTGGAAAAAGTTGTGAGCAATTAATTGATGAGCATGTAGTTTTTGGTGATCTCAAACAAAATAAAGGTGCCGCATGGAGCTTACTAGTAAGTGCCGGATACCTTAATGTAGTTTCATTCAAAATAGTTAGACAAGGTTTAATATGTTTGCTGACAATTCCAAACCAAGAGATCAGTAGTGTCTACTCAAATATGATCGAAATGTGGCTAAGTTCTGATAGGGGCATACAGTGGTACAATAATTTTCTAAATAATCTTCTTACTGGAAATATCCGCGAATTTGCAGTGGGATTAGAAAAGTTATTAACTCAAGTGTCGTCTGTATATGACATGGCATCTGAACCAGAAGCGTTTTACCATGGGTTGATGTTGGGATTAACTGCCAGCTTGGATCATACCGTTTATGAACTCAGCTCTAATCGTGAGGGTGGTTATGGTCGCTATGATATTGCTATAACACCCAAAGATGATAATAAATTGGGTATTATCTTAGAACTAAAAAGCATAAGCAATGAAAGTAACAGAAAAAATAATAGTAATAAAAGTAATAATAGAAGTATAAAGTCATTGACACTGTTATTAGAAAAAAGTGCTAAAGAGGCCTTGGCGCAAATTGATGAAAAAAATTATTTAGTTGGAATGCTCCAACGTGGGATTAAAAAAATAGTTAAAATTGGAATTGCTTTTGCTGGTAAGCGCTTTCAAATTGCTACCGCCACAATACCTAGTGAAAAAGCAAAAAAATTTGCCACTAAAAAAACCAAAAAAATTAAAGCGTCTACAACGACCCAAAAAGATAAAATCGCCAAGCCAGCTACCAAGATAGCTACCAAAATAACCGCCAAGATAGCTAAGGTAACAAAAAAAGTTACAAAAACCCGAAAAACTACTCCTTCTGCTAAAAAATCTTCAAAACAACAAAAAATCAAGAGATAAACTAAGAGACGCTATAAAGCCATATAAGAAAACCCCAGAGGGCGGCCCAGGTCACTAGACGAGCAATGACTAAGACTGCAAAGGTATTCTCACTAGCATCACCGAGAATATGTTTGCACTCATAATCCGATCCATCACCACTATTTTCTTGGCGATGAGAATGCTCAAACGATTTGGTAGATTTAAGTAAAAGATTGTAAAGTATATCAGTCATAAATACCTCCTTACTTCACAAATAAATTCACAAGTAATTTCACAAATAACTTAGGGAGAATATACTAAACACCATGGGTATTATTTGTCAATTAAACTTTTGTTTAGAAAAGAGTTGCTATAACTTACAATAAATTTAAGAGCACAATAAATTAAAAGCAAAAAATTTTTCTAATACTTACTTTACTAAAATGGTAGGCAAATGGTAGGCATAAATTGAAAACAAAGAAAATCTTCTATTTGTTTTTTCTTCGTAAAAATTATTTATTTATTAATATCTTAATTATTCTTCTACTATTTTCTCTTGAGATTTTTGCTAGCGCTAGCGATGGCACCTTAATTGTAATTAGTGGAGGAAGTAGGCCTTCAAGCAATTACTCCTATTACATAAAAGATGTTCAAAATGCTTATAAGCTATTTAAACCCTTAACAGCTTCCGATAAACGTTTCTATTTTATTGCTGATGGCGGAGAAGGAACTTCTGCAAACTTTACATCAGTAGATGAAGAAGATCCAAAACCTTTGAAATATGCAAAAGATGGAACTAGTAGTGGGAGTAATGAAAGATTTCCAGAGGCAATTACGGGAGCGGCAAAGGAATCCGTGATAAAAAAGAAATTTAAAGATCTTCAAAATATGGATGATGATAATAAACCTTTGTATATATATATAACAGATCATGGAGACCAAGACAGCTCATCGCTTGAGAGTAGAATTATACTTTGGGGAAATGAAGTGATGAGTGTTGCTGATCTGAGAGAGAGTCTTAGTAAAATTCCTAGCAAACGTTCAATTGTATTAGTCAATGAACAATGTTTCGGTGGAGGAATGCTTGAGGCGCTTCGCTTGGCAGACGGATCATTTCGTGCAAATAGCTGTGGATTTGCCTCTTCATCTGAACTTGAACCAAGCACCAGTGGGCTTGATAGATTTGGTAATCGGAAAGATAATCTTATTTCAATTTTTAATAAAAGAGGTGCTCGTACATTCGCCGAAAAATTTAAAATGGTAGGAGGAAACATTTTATCCCATCCAGTTTCTAGCAGAGACATTTTTTGCAAAGATTACCTTAAAGAAAAGATTGATAGTAGATATCCAAAATATCCAAAAAAAATTAGTAAGAGGAAGGGCGTAGAATTTCAAAAAAATCATGCTAATTATCAAGTGCTAAATAAATTAAAAAAACAAATTGAAGGAGAACTTAAAGACTATTTAAAAGATGATGTAAACAAAGATCTTTCCATTTATAGATATAAACGAGAGCAAAAAACACTTTATGTAACCTTGCAAGAGCAGGAAAAAAAATATCTAGAGCTAAGTGAAAAAAATGATGAGATAAGAGGGGCCTTTCTTACCAGTGATAAGTCTTATGAGCGCTATAATTTATTAAAGCAAGATATAAGTGATAAGAAAAATAAAAATGTGGAAGTAAAAACTGAATTGCAAAAAGAATTTAAGGAATTAAATGAAAAGTTTACTAGCATAAAAAAAAATATGGATGAAATAGAAAAAAATTGTGACTATAAATTTGATAATAAATACAAAGAAAAATTAGATCAAATGTTAATTAAAACGGATAGCGAGCTGGAAGAAACAATCAAGATAAGAGAAGAAAAGGAAGCAGAACTTGACACATTAAAAAATGAGATAGAAGTGGCAGATAAGGATATAAAAAGTAAGGAAAAAGATTTAATTGAATCAATGGAAGATGAAAAAGAAAAAGAAAAGAAAGCAAATCAATTAAAAGAAAAAATAAAAAAATTAGATTCTGACCTAATAAAATCAAAAAGTAGTGGAATTGATAAAATAAAAAAGGAGTTAGAAGAAAGAGAAAACGAGAAGAAAAAGTTAAAAGATGAAGGGAGAAAGGTGGCATGGGAATACGAAAAAGCGGCCAACAAATTGGAAGATAAACAAAAAAAATTAAGGATATTAAATAAAAAAAATAAAACACAAAATGACAGCGATTTATTAATACAAATTAAAGAATTGGAAACAGAAGTTACAAAGTTGAAAGAAAAAGTTGATATATTAGATGCTAATCTAAAAAAGATAACAGATTCAATTGATAAATTGGATGCAGAAGATGACGAGATAAATATAATAGGAAAGCAATTAGAGCAAGCTGAAAATTATACACAAAACTATGAGAGGGCCCAAGAAGAAACGGCCAGAAACAGAGAGAGTTTAAGTAAGGCAAAAGAAGATACATTAAAATTAAAGGAAAAACAAAGGACACTGGAAGAGGCCTTGGTTTTAGCAAAAACCAAAGAAGAGCAAGATAAGAAAAAACTAGGGGCCATAGAAGAACATACAAAAGCAATCAAAGAATTGCATACGACAGTGGAATTAGCAAAAATGGTTTTTTCTTCACCTTTAATTACAGAGAATGTGAGTAGCTGTTCTAGTCCATGCAATGATCAATGCAATGATCCATGTAATGATAAATTTCATATTTCCAAAGATAAAGATGTCACGTTAATGCAATATGGTCTTTATATTAGCAAATGTTTTGATAAGGAAAAACTTTGCTTGGCCAAACAAGCAAATGATGCCTATAAAAATTGGAAGGAGGAAATAGAAAAATTTAAACCCAAACGAGATTTTATAGATAAACTTGGGCAGTATCAAACAATAAAACATATTCTTGAGCATTTTGATAAAAAAGAAGAGAGGGATTTGGCCAAGCAATTATTGGGAATTGTAAAATGTGAAGAGCAAATTGTAGATTCAAGGTAGGGGGTAAATAATGAAGAAAGCAAGTAAACAAGCTAAGGGCCATTTAAAAAAAATATTTATAGTATTATTTTTACAATTAATTATGTGTGTCTGTCTCTGCATACAATATACTCAGGAGACTTTGGCCCAAGACAAGGCCAGCTTCAAGAACATGACCATATTGAGCGTAGATGATCTACCAAGTGGAAAATTACTTTTAGCAGGAAAATTAGTGAGAACTAGCTCGTTAAAAGATACGCTGTATATTTATCCTAACAGCAGTAGAAGATTCGCTGTTCAACTTATGCATTTACCGGCCATAATTTCTCTCTTAAAAGATAAAAATAATGTTTTAATGGAGGTACTTATACCTGACAAAAGTATTACTACTATTACCTCTACCTCTTCCTTATCTTCTGTGCGTTTTGCTAAGTTCATTTCTTTAAAGGGAATGGCAACTCATAATGATCTTTATAAGAATGCTATTACTATTTTGCAATAAAGATAAAGTTACTGTTTTTAAAACCCGAATCATGAAATCTTCTTAAATTTTAATTTTTTATTTATCTTGTTTTTAAGAATGCTAACAAAATAAACTTTTTTAATTAACTTCTTTTTATGATAAAACTCTAAAATAGACAAAAATTTTACATAAGTTTTACATTTATAATATATCTTAAATAAAATACAAATAAACTTGATGAGAGATTAGATGAATAAATTAAAATCAAAAATTCTTCTTAGCATAAATGTGGGGCCCGTTAGCATCTCCGCATCTTTGTTACAAATAAAAATGCAACATGAAACTAAAGATGAAATTAAAACTGAAATGCCAATTGATTTTATAAGTTCAAACAAAAATCTAATTGCAAACTTTTATTACTTTCATAATGGAAGAATTGAAGACACTCTTAAAAATATTTTTGAGGAAATTAAAAATAAACATCAAATCACTCAAGAAAATATTGGCCATATTATTGGAAACACTACTGCTCCCAATAATATAAAATTTGATAAAAAATATGATTCACAATTAGCAACTATTAGGGCGGCCAAAGAGTTTCATCCTAATTTAAGAAATCTTTTAATAATAGGTGGTGAAAAATTTTCATTAATTCGTTTTAATGAAAATGGGGAATATAAAGATAGTAAGAATAATACTTCTTGTGCAGCAGGGACTGGTAGTTTTCTTGATCAGCAAGCAAAGAGACTGGGATTTAAAAGTAGTGAAGAATTATCTAAATATGCTTTAACCCATCAAGGGGAAATTCCATTAATGGCCTCTCGTTGTGCTGTCTTTGCAAAAACCGATTTATTGCATGCTCAACAAGAGGGACATAGTGGTGAGGCCATTAGTAGTGGTCTGTGCCAAGGTTTAGCAAAAAACATTGCTGATACTCTTTTTAGTGAAGATAGTGATATCGCTGATGATACTGATACTGATACTGATAACAACTCTGAAAATAAAATTAATGAGCAGATTGTATTGGCAGGTGGAGTTGCAAAAAATGAGGCAGTAAAAAAATATTTAAGTGAAATCATAGATAAAGAAATTATTGTGGATGAAAATGCTGTTTGCTATAGCTCAATTGGTTTAGCATTATTATTCATCGAAGATAGCAATCACAAAGATAACAATCACAAAGACAACAATCATAATCATAATTATAATCATAAAGATAGTAAAGATCAAACAACTCAACAATTTTTTGGACACTATTATCCCCCACTAGAATTAAAACTTTCAACCTATCCTGATTTTAATTCATACAATAATTATATTTTTCACTCTACAAAAGTTAATTGGGAACAAAATATTGAAGTTGATAATTATATAAATACTACTAATATAAAAGTCTCAGCATACTTTGGAATCGATATAGGTTCAACAAGTACAAAGGCAATGCTACTTAGTGAACAAAGTGATGTGTTAGTAGGTTTTTATACCAAAACATCAGGACGCCCACTTAAAGCATTACAAGCAATTTTAGAGGCATTATTTGATTGGAAAAATAAGAATAATATTGAGTTAACTATTAAGAGTGTGGCCACCACTGGAGCAGGCAGAAAATTTATTGGGAAAATTATTAATGCCGATATTATTATGGATGAAATCACAGCTCATGCTAAGGCGGCCTATAAATTAAATCCAAAGATAGATACTATCTTTGAAATTGGAGGGCAAGATGCCAAGTTTACTACTCTACAAAATGGAGAAGTAACATTTTCTTTAATGAATAATGTGTGTGCTGCAGGTACTGGTAGTTTCATAGAGGAACAAGGGCAAAAATTAAATGTAGATGTAAGTAATTATGCAAATTTGTGTATGGGGGCCCGTGCTCCTCTGGCCTCCGATTGTTGTACAGTATTTATGGAAAGAGATATTAACTATTATTTAAACAATAGTTTTCCATTAGAAGAAATATTGGCAACCATTCTTCACTCTGTAAGAGAAAATTATTTAAGAAAAGTTGTTCAAAATGGTAAAATTGGAGAACATATTTGCTTTCAAGGTGCCACAGCAAAAAATCGTGCACTAATTGCTGCCTTTGAACAAAAATTAAATCGTCCAATCTTTGTTTCACCATATTGCCATTTAACTGGGGCGCTTGGGTGTACTTATTTATTACAAGATATTGATCAATTACAAAATCAAGTATCAGCGTCAACATTAATATCAATATCAACATCAACATCGGCCACACATGCAAATATAGTAGATAATTTAGAAAAGCTTTATCAACAAGAAGTTGTAATTGAAAATGAGGTTTGCACTACTTGTTTTAATCATTGTAAATTAAAAATTGTAGATATGGGTGGTGAAAAATCAGCTTATGGTCTTTTATGTGGTCGGGATTATTTTACAAATGAAACAAGTGCAAAACAAATCAAAATTAAAACAAAAAAATATGAAAATTTAATTTCGATAAGACATAAAATTTTTTATGATGTTGATGAATCTTCCTCATCTTCAACATCATCCTCATTATCCTCATCAATATTTAAGTCTTCAAATGGTTACCATAAAGTAAGGCCGACTATAGGACTTCCTTCCAGCTTATATTTTTTTGAAGAACTACCCTTTTGGAAAAAGTTTTTTTCAATACTTGAATTTCCCACTATTAGTAGTGAGAATAGTAGCGAAGCACTTAGTAGAGGGAAAAAACTTCAACAAGCTGAATTTTGCATACCAATTACAATTTTTCATGGCCATATTGATTGGTTAGAAAAAAGAGTTGATTACATATTTATGCCCACATACTTAGAGGCCAAAAGTAATTCTAATTGGCCAACACCACTAAATCGAAAAAAAATTCGAAGGCAATATTGTTATTATGGTCAATTTGCGACCTCTCTAGTATCCACTATGAACAAGAAAGGTCTTAATGAAAAATGTCTAACACCACTTATTCATAATGACTTGAATAGTGTCTCTATAAATTTAATTGTAACATTGTTTCAAATGTTATCTAAAATCACTAATGGAAATATAACTTTTTTTCAAGTGTATAATGCCTACGAAAAAGCACAAAAATACTTCCAATCATCCATGTTAAAACTTAAAAATTTTTATGATCAAAGATCAGATGAACTCTCAGTTGTTTTAATTGGAAGACCCTACACTATTTTATCTTCTCAATTGAATAAAAAAATCCCGCAAATTTTATCCTCAATGAATGTCCATGCTTTTTTTCAAGATATGGTGACATATACCAAAAATGATCTTTTAGAAATTGAAGGAATTTTACGTGCCGAACACTGGCATTACTCTTCTAAAATGTTAGAAACTGTCGCAAAAGTTGCAAAAACCAAAAACGTTTATCCTATTTTAGTTACATCTTTCAAGTGTGCGCCCGACAGTTGTAGTATTGAATATTTAAAAAGGATTATGGATTATTACAATAAACCATATCTAATTATTCAACTTGATGATCACAATTCTACAGTTGGTTATGAAACAAGAATTGAGGCGGCACTTCGTTCATTTAAAAATCATCAAGAGCGGACTACTAGCAATGCTAGTGCTACTGATACTAGTGGTGCTATTAGTGCTACTCAAAACCAAGATTTATTAAAGCTTCCAGTTAATCCGGTTTTAGAACAAGAAATAAAAGATAAAACTCTTTTGATTCCTAACTGGGATCCAATTATCTCGGCCTTAGTTGTGGCCAATTTAAGAGGGCAAGGCATTGATGCTAGATTATTAGAAGAGGATAAATTTACAATTTTACGTTCTCTGCAATTAAATACTGGACAATGCCTCCCCTTAAGTGCCATCACTCAAGGAATTATAGAATATATTGATAAATATAATCTTGATCCTTCAAAAACTGTGGTGTGGATGTTAAAATCAGATGTGGCCTGTAATATTGGAGTATATCCTTATTTTATAAAAAGCTCTCTAGAATCAGTGGGCCGTGGTCTTGAAAAAGTTAGTGTGTTTACTAGTAACGCAAACTTTTTAGATTTTTCTATTAAAACTGCTATTAATAATTATTACGCTGTATTTTTTGGTGGATATTTAAGGAAACTTGTTTGCAAACTTAGACCTTATGAAATTAATTCAGGTGATACTGATTCGACTCTTAAAAATTCATTGTTAATTTTAGAGGAAGCATTTCAAGGTAAGGTTTCAAAATTATCTGCATTACAGATGGTAATTAAATTATTTTCTTCAATTAAAACATCGTCCCTTACTCAAAATGAAACTCAAAATGAAAAAACAAAAGTTGCTATTATTGGAGATTTTTATGTTCGAGATAATGATAATTTAAATCAAGAGATCATCCGGTTTATTGAAGATAATGGGGGAGAGGTTGTTTCACATCCATTTGTTGAATATGTAAAATTAATAGCAAATTTTTACTACCGCAAATGGATGAGGGAGGGAAAAATAATGAATGTAATGACCACAAAATCACTGCTCACAACCACCAAAATGATGGAAAGACGTTATCTAGACGAATTTGCCAAAATATTAGGTCCAATTTCCAATGAAGAAGATTTATTTGATGCTCAAATATCTGAAGATATATTAAGTAAATTTAATTTAAGTGAATTTCATACTGGAGAGAGCTTTGATAATATTTTAAATATTTTTTATCTTTTAAAATTACATCCCGAGATCAATTTGTTTGTACAATTACATCCATCTTTTTGTTGTCCTTCCCTTATTACCGAGGCGATGACTAGAAATATTGAAAAGATTACGGGTGTTTCTCTAGTTACTATAAGTTATGATGGTACTTTATCATCAAAAAATGAAGTACTACTTCCATATTTACGTTTTTCCAAAAACTCTCAAGCAAAAACAAAAGGAGGTGTTTCATTAAAAACGAAACACCTCCCAAATTCTTCTAATTCATATAATTCATCCATGAATATTAACTAGCTTTAACTAGCTTCTACTCTTCTACAAAGTTAAGGGTTTGCTTAGTATTCATCATCTTATTAACTATAGTAGAGAAGCGTTTTTGTTTAGCAACAGATGGTAATTTATCACCTAACTGCTTAGTAACATTTTGTTTATAAGCTTTGCTCCAAGTCTTTGCACTCTTCGCTAGGAATTTTTCTTCAGTAACTGCAACTCCATCAATTATATCATTTAAAATATCTGTAGACATGACTGAGCTTATATCAACAAAGAATGCTAATCCACTCTCATAAGATGTATTAAGACTTGTATATAATCCAACGTTACCTTTAATGTAATCGCTACCGTTAACTCCAGGAATTGAAAAACCTAAGAATATATTTGCTCCTCCAACATATTGAGCAACAACATCAAACTCTTTTATAGAAATAGCAAAACCAAGTAATGTTAAATTATGATCAAGGGCCAAATAAATTTTAGAGTGAATTTGATCAATATCTAATGCAACAACTCTTCCATCTAATCCGGACATAGGTAAAGCATTTCCATTTGGTAATGTAGCACTAGAACCAGGGATTTTAGCACAATCACTTAAGTTAACTTTAATCTCTATAGCATTATAATTACCACTAAATGTAGGAGCAAAATTAATTTCACCATAGACTCTTGTTTTATCATAAGGGTCTATTATAGGAAGTTTTATAGATGTAAATGACATCGCTCCAAGATCAAAAGTTGCTCCAACACCTAACCACACATCACCATCAACTAAACTTGTAGTAAGTTTAACATCTTTTATAATTTGTGGTTTTACTGTACCATCCCCATTTTTACAGGAAACAAAAAATGCAAGTGATAAAATTAAAGCAATAGTAATCATCCCTTGAGTGATTTTTAATAAGGTTTTCATAGAATCCTCTTCAATAAGGAAACGTAGTTTCTTTACAAAGAAGAATTTAGTAGTTGTAATCAAAAAACGTTCTGCTTGCACATACGTACGACCACAATACTAAAAAATTTGAATTTGAAAAAGATAAGCGGAATAAATAAACACTCACATTATTTGAGGCCTCAATCTTAATGTGTAAAAAACATTTTAGCACAAAAATTTTTAAGTGGAAGAAAAAAATATTCAACTATTTTTTTAACTGCAATTTGAGCATGAAAAATAAATATTTATTATTTTATAAATAATTATTTTTCATGTCATTATTTTGAAATAACTTCAAGTAGTTAAGATTAAATTTTTCAACTAAATAAATTAAATTGAAAAAATAAAAATTAAACTAAAAAATTAATGGTTCAAAATTCAAAAATTATAAACTAAATATATTTATTTAATAAAATACTATTGAATCTGCTACGTCTGCGCGATCGCGACTTCCTGTCGCGCGCGCTGACATCAGGGTCCTATTGACAGCGTTTCGGCCGTTAGATCGAAACTGCTTTCATAGGAATTTGCGATAATTCTTCTTTGCTAAATACTTTATTTATATTTAAAATTATTACAAATTTATCGCCTACCTTACCTACTCCTTCAAGAAATTGTACATCGATTTTATTTGTATCACCAATTTTAGGAGTATCTTCAATATTTTTTGAATCTATAGTTAATACATCTTTTATGTTATCAACGATGATACCAATATTTTTTTCAAACGATTCTACAATAATTATCACTGAATTTTTATCATATTGAACTTCATCTAATCCAAATTTAATTCTAGGATCCATTACTGGTATAATATTACCTCTTAAATTTAAAATTCCTTTTATGTGTTTTGGTGAGTTTGGCAAATATGTTAATGGTCTATGTCCAGTAATTTCTTGAACAGAATTAATATTTATTCCATATTCCTCTGTTGCTATATTAAATGTTACAAATTGATTTCCACCAGTAGTCGATGAATGCAATAAATTCATTAATGCTTCTTTAATATCTGCTTTATTTTCAAATTGCTTTTTTTCCATAGACATAATTTACGTTCCTATCATTGTAGTTTTCAATATTATTTAATTTACTTAGTTTACTTTTAAATAAACCTTTTGCTTTATACATCTCTATGATTTCAGTTGGATCAATAATAAGTCCTACCTCTCCGCTACCCAAAATTGTTGTACCAGAAACACCATCAACTTTTTTATAATTTTGTTCTAAACTTTTTAAAACTAATTGTTGTTGTCCAATAATATCATCTATGAGTAGCGAATATTTTTTATTATTTACTAATACATTTAACATCTTTGCTTCCACTGGGTCGGTAATTGCATTATCAATTGATAATAAGTGATGTAATCTTATTATAGAACAAGCTTTACCATTTACACTAACAAACTCTCCTCTTCCTTCGATAGTATTAAGTTGTTCTTTTAGTGGTTGAAAAATTTCATCTACTGATATCAATGGTAATGCTAATATTTGTTTACCTACTTTAAATAATAACCCTTCAATGATTGCGAGTGTAAGTGGAAGTCTGATTATAAAAGTAGTTCCTTTATTTTTCTCTGTACGAATTCTAATGTCACCTCGTAATTCATTAATGGCCTTCTTCACAATATCCATTCCTACACCACGACCTGATATATCAGTTATTTCTTTAGCAGTAGAAAGACCGGGTAAAAAAATTAATTCATAAATAGAATCATCGTCTAAAATTTCATCATTAGATATTGCACCTGTTTCTTTCGCCTTATTTAATATGGCGTCTTTATCCATTCCTTTACCATCGTCAGATACTTCAATATAAATATTACCTTCCAAATGATAGGCCTTTAAATGAATTAACGCTTCTTTATTTTTCCCTTTTGATTCTCGGACACTAGGAAATTCTATACCGTGATCGGCACAATTTCTTACTAAATGTTTTAAAGGATTGTTAATTTTTTCAATAATATTTTTATCTAATTCAGTTTCTTGTCCAGTAATTACAAGACGAATATTTTTTTCTTGCTTTATCGAAATATCTCTAATCATTCTATAAAATTGAGAAAATATGGTATCTATAGGTACCATTCGAGAATTCATCACCTTGTCTTGTAAATTACTAGTAATTCTTGCAGACTCTTCACATTTCATATTAAGACCACGACGTAGATCTTTATTATCAATTTTTTGTATTAAATTTTTTAATTGCGAACTAGTTATTACTAGCTCTCCTATCAAATTTACTAACTCATCTAGTTTTGTAATATCAACTCTTATAGTAGTAGTAACTTGTTTTTTTGATGCTGCTTGATCTTCTATGGCCTTAGTTACCTCTTCTTTTGCAACAACCTTTTCTTTTACTAACAATTCTCCCAATCTCTCTTGTTTATTTGCAACCTGATCAATATCATCGGGATTAATTTTTCCTCTTTCAATTAAAATATCACCTAACCTCTTATCCGCTAATAATTTTTCTACGCCTTGATCATTATATCTAGAGGAAACATCATTGATGTTAATTTTACTTTTGTCCTCCATAAATAAAAATATATTTTGAATATCATTCATACTTTTTTTTGATTTTAAAATAATCTCCCATGATAAATATAATTCATCAAATATAAAATTTTCTAATGAAGGTATGGCATCTGCATTACATGATACATTTACTATTTCACCTATTTCACTTAACTCTGAAAAATACATAATAGGATCAGTACCAGTTTTAAGTAAATCACTGGCCAGTATCATTACAATTTGCCAATATTTAAAATTACAATCACTACTACCGCTTGTAGTACCAATACCAGTACCTTTAGTATTTTGATTATTATTTTCTTTTTTAGGAATATTGTTCATAGAAAGAACGACTTGATTAAATTCAAATTCCTCAACATCTTGATCTGAAGATGAAACATAGTTTACACCATCTTTTACTAAACAAGATGAATCGAATAAAATACTAATAACATTATCTGTTACATCAATTCTATTTTTTCTTATTTCAAGAAGAAATGATTCTAGTTCATGTAAAAATTTTGATAATTTAATAAACCCTACTGAACCAGTACTTGCTTTTAATGAATGTACAATATTAAATATGTCGTTAACAACTTCAATAATTTTTTTTTGATCAACTCCTCTATCAATGACAATAATATTTTTATCCAAAACATTTATTAAATCTTGGGCCTCTTCAAAAAATATTTTTTTTAGCCTTTCTTGAAAATCATTTTCATTTTTTGCCATTTATTAAAAATCCTTTCCATCAGCGCCATTAAAAAATAACGTTAATATTTGCTTCTTAGGGCCTATGCCTCTTTTACTTCTTTTGAAATCATCACATTTTCAATTTCTATATTTACAGCGAAATTACTTGATAATGACAAATCAATTTTTCTTATTTCATTTGATAATTCATCTTTATATCTTGATAAATTATTTACTAATGAAGCATACTGTTTTGTTCCTTCATCTAAATTTGAAATTACATTATTTATATTTTCTATTGAATTATGTTGTTCTTTGGTGGCCGCTGAAATTTCTTCCATAATATCTGCCATACGTTGTACACTTGTAGTAATCTCTTTTAATTTTATGGCATTTTCTTCTACAATTTTTACACCGGTATCTACTTTATTTAAACTATCCTCGATCAACAATTTTATCTCTTGTACTGCTTCTGAAGATCTTTGTGAAAGGTCTCTTACTTCTATGGCCACAACTGCAAATCCTTTTCCTTGATCTCCTGCTTTGGCGGATTCGATAGCAGCATTTATGGCCAAAATATTAGTTTGAAATGCGATATCGTTAACTAAGTTAACGATATCAGAAATTTTATTACTACTGGTAAGTATTCCTTCCATTGCTATTCTAGTATCATCAGAAAGTTTCATTCCCTCATTGGCATTTTTCACCGCCAACTTAGATATTAAAGATGCCTTTTGTGAATTGTCAGCTGTTTGCTTAACAGTAGAATAAATTTCTTCTACGGTTACAACCGTTTTTTGAAGTGATGTATTTTGATCCTGAGCTTTTTCTTCTAATAATTTACGAATATTATCTGGAATATTAAACGAAATATTTTGTTCTAACGAATTACACTCCATTTATTATATCATCAATCATAATTTAAATCAAATTTCTAATAAAGTTGACTAATTATTTACCGAATATGACA
>JADGAM010000095.1 GCA_015232015.1 Oligoflexia bacterium
TGTCAAAACAAGAAGTCAAATGCATGAATACACTTATCCACCATTTGAAGTTTGTTTTCTCCATAAATTTCCAATTGTAAAGAGGATTTCCCCAATACTGACCAGTTTTAGAAAAATAATCTGCAGGAACACCTGCTACATAGGAAGGATGTAAGTATTTATCAAGAAGAAATTGCTGAGGATGGGCCCATACATCCGCACTTCTGTAAGAGATGTAAATAGGAACATCTCCTATAATAAAAACTCCACGTTTATGTGCATAATTTAAAAGATCGTGCCATTGTTTAAAGAAGATGAATTGGATAAAAAAATAAAATTCAATTTTCCATTTAAGTAATCGTTTATAATATTGAAGTGCTGGAGGTTTCCGATATTTGATATCCTCTGGCCAAATCGCCCAATTATCATTCTTAAAATGATCTTTTAAGGCCATAAAGAAAGCATAGTCTTTTAGCCAATAATGCTGATCTTTTTTAAAGAGAGTAAACTCTCTGTTTAAGTTTAAGTTTTTTAAGTTTAAAGGGGACGAATAACCCAGCATAAATCGTTTAAATGCTTTATCAAGCATATCGAGATAAAAAGGTTTAATCTCCTCATAATTTATAAAATTTTTTTTATAATTTTTATAAATTGAGGATCCCAGCTTCAAAACACTATTATCTATATTATCTATATCTAGAAGACCAATATTTTTTAATTCCTCTAAATCGATTAAAAAAGGATTTCCGGCAAAAGCAGAATAACAATTATAAGGAGAATTTTCTTCTCCAATATGACCTAAAGGACAAATTTGCCAATATTTTTGTCCGGCCTGAACCAAGTAATCGACAAATTTTCTAGCACTGATACCAATCGATCCAATTCCAAATTTTCCAGGAAGCGCATTTAAAGGAAGAAGAATTCCACTACTTCTTTGATTCCTAAAAATTGCATTCTCATTTTTTAATGTCATTAAAGTTTATCTCCTAAATAAATAATATAAATAATTATAAATAATATAGATAATTCCTTTTTGGTAATTGTAAATAATTATAAACAATAGTTCGAAGATGCCAATTTATAACTTGCGTGCATAAATCATTATTATAAAATTATAAAAGAAATAAAAAATGAACATTATTTCATTCATTCTTTGATCTTTATTTATTAAATATGTGATAATTTCCTAACCTCTTTACAGATTGGCATAAAAGAAAACTCAACTAGATCTAAAAATAGATTTAAAAAATTTTCGAAAAATTTCAACTGTAAGGAGTAAAATAGGTCTGTCTCAAAAATCAGATTATCTATGATAAAGATATCAAATGATGTTTGTGATTGAAGATCTACCAATCAAACAAATTGATATTTTAAATATAAATCTGATTTTTGAGACTGTTTTAGTTTTATTTAATTTTATAGGAGAATATGTGTTGTCGTATAGAAAATTAAAATTTTTTTTAATTATATTCTTTTCATTAATAATCATAAAAAATTCATTTGCTATTTCGCCATCTATTTCCCCAATAGATAATTTAATTAAAAGTGTTACTCAATTTAAAATAAAACAAAAACAATAAACAAAAATAAATAAAATAAAAAAAAACGGAATAATATAATAAATAATATGTGCACATATTTTAATTAATATTAATTATGATTAATTTATACTTGCTATTGCTTTTTTACTGTTATTATTATTTGTCACCATTAACGAGTGAAGTGACCACTTGGTTAAATTATGCATTAATTGTTTGTACAGAAGGTAACATTTGGTGTTCTCTTTTTAAAAAATCAGGATATACAACAGTTTTGTCAGAAGGAGGGAATATTAGAAAATTGAAATTTTTTATTGAAATATTTTCACCCCTTCTTAAAAATACATTTTTATCAAATTTAATCATTATGACGAGACGACGAACAACTTCTTTTATACAAATATCAATTTCTGTTCCATGCACCTCTTCTGTAAAATGTTTATTTCCTGAAGTTAAGGATAATCTTATGTAAAATTTTCCTTTAATGAAATAAATTTTACAGTTCACGACGGGATTAGATAAAAAGTATTTTTCTAATTTTTGACATTCCCTAATTAATTCTTGTTTTATATACGGGAAATTGTCGTGATTTTTTGTAATCATAGTATTCATATAATCTTCCTTAATAATAATAACACTCTAATAATAATAAAAATTAAAGTTAGTGTTATAATTTTTAAGTTTTCATCCATACAAACTTAAAAATTATTTTTTACTATAATAACCATACTTCATAGGGTTCGTTTTTTTAACCTCAAAAACCCTTGCATCGTTCTGAGATTTAAGAAAAGTTCCAAATATTTTTACACGTTGATTTTTAAATACTTTAAAGTCTTTATCTAATTGTGCTCCAGTTAATATAACATCTTCGTTTTCGTCAGTGAAAATACTGTAACTTTTTATCTCATCTTTTTTATTCCAACTAATTGGACTAAGATAACCAGTTAAACACCTCTGTTCATTATGTCTCATTTTTACACTCCTTCGTTTTATATTTTAGCATAATTTTAAAGTAACATAGCTCTTATGAATAAATACCAAATTCAAAATGAAAAATTGTTCACTATATGTGAATATTCTTCAATGTCATAAAATGTTTGATGGTAAAATAAATGAAAAATTTCGAAAAAAATCTTAAGTTGAAAATACATTTATTTTTAATGTATTGAGATATAGAAAAAATAATAATTTATATTACTTTTAATTATCTTTTTTTTACTGTATAAACCATAGCGAACATAAAAAATAATTATAGTAATACTCATGCATAGGAATAATGTATATAAATTTTTATGAATAACATTACTAGCAAAATTGCAATTTTAGAGGATGATTTAAGAGTTTCTAATTTTATAGCAAATGGGTTAAAAGCAGAATTTTGTGTTGTTGAAACTTTTAATTTAATCAATGACTTCCTAGAGATACTTCCAGATCAAAGTTTTGATATTTTAATAATGGATAGAATGATTGGTAAATTAGATTCTGTTAAATATATTACAAAAATTAGAGAATTTGATCCAAATATTAAAATTATAATCCTTAGTGCTTTATCAGGATCACTTAATAGAATAAGTGGTTTAGAAATGGGTGCTGATGATTATCTTGAAAAACCTTTTCAATTTCAGGAATTGAATCTTAGAATAAAAAAACTTTTTTTAAAAAATAACTCTTCTGATAAAATCATTAATTATAAAGATATTACTCTTGATATTGAATGCCAAAGAATGCAAAGAAATGGAAAAATTATTTACTTAAGTCCATATGAGTTTAAACTAATTTCAATCTTTTTAAAAAATCCAAAAAAAATATATTCGCGAACTGAATTGCTAGATTTAGTATGGGGATATAATTGTGGAACAAGTTCTAATGTTGTTGATGTGGCCATTGGTAAACTTAAGAAAAAAATTAATTTTACTGATAGTGAAAATTTAATTATTTCACGTAGAGGCTGTGGTTACGTATTTTCAGAAGAACTATAATTCTATTCTAATTCTAATTCTAATTCTAATTCTAATTCTAATTAGGCCGCTTGGCGGTCTCTAATCAATTGAGCACTTATCGCAATTAAATTTTTTTACGCAATTTTTGTTTTTTTTCTTACATGGTTCAATATGGATTATAAGTTGGGTATTAGGTAGTAGCTGAGCTATTTTTTGTTCAAGCATATGAGAAATAGAATGTGTTTTTTCTGTATTCCAATGTTGAGGAACTACAAGATGTAGATCTACAAAACGTTCAGAACCTGCTTTTCGACTTCTTAATTTATGAAATTCAATAAATAGATCTGAATTACTATTTAATATATCTAATATTATTTTTTCATCTTCGTTAGATAATTTACTATCAGTAATATCTTTAAAAGAGGCCAAAATTAATTTTATTGAAATAATTATTAACCAAATGGCCACAATAATGGCAACAATTGGATCTAGAATATAGATACCAGTAACTCTTATAAGAATTAGACCTGTAAATATTCCTAGTGAGGTGTAAACATCAGTACGTAAGTGCCAGGCATCTGCTTCAAGTGCCATAGAATCAGTTTTTTTGGCCACAACAAAGAGGTATTTGGAAACAAAAAAGTTAACTATTACTGAAACAAACATTACAATAATTCCCAATTCAGTATTTTTCATTACTTCATGGGTTTTCATTTTTTCAAATGCTTCATGGATAATATAAATTGCGGCCATAAAAATAAGAATCGCTTCAATTAAACCAGAAAGATTTTCAAATTTTCCATGACCATAAGGATGGGTTTCATCTGCTGGTTTACTGGCCTCTTTTATAGAAAAGTAAGCAATTAGTGCTGCTAATAAATCAATTGCACTATGAATTGCCTCTGAAATAACAGATACCGAACTTATAATTATACCAACTACGATCTTTAAAACTATTAGAGTAGCATTAGAAATAATAGAAAAAAATGCGGCCTTTTTTTTTAATTTGTTCAAATCTTCTTTCATATTTTATGTTTTTTTATTTTAAATAAACATTTAATAATTCAACTTCTATTTTACATCAAGTGTAAATTTATTTACTATATTTATATCACATTTAGTAGTTTTTTTGAGGAGGAATTAATATGTTAAGATGTTTGAGCATTTTATTTTATTTTTCGTTAATTACATTTTTTTTATTTTCTTTTAATGATTTTTTTTATGCTCAGGCCGCTCCGAAAAAAAGATCTATACATGACAAAGTTACCGCCCCCAAATATGGTATGGCCGGATGTGGTCTAGGGTCAATACTTTTTGGCGAAGATGATAGTAAGTGGACCCAGGTAATGGCAGCTACTACCAATGGCACATTTGGATCAAATACTTTTGGTGTTTCATCAGGTACCTCAAATTGTGATACTGGTGCTACTGCTGGCACTGGAACAAAATCCTCTTTAATAAGAAAAAATACCGAGATATTCATTGCTGCTAATCAAATTATTTTGATGAATGATGCTTCTAAAATGGGAGGCGAATCAATTGAGGTGTTAGGTAAAATTTTAAATTGTGATAACGAAGGAGTGAAAGAATTATCTCGATCGTTACAAAAAAATTATAATTTAATATTTGTTGATAGTAATGGTTCCTTAATGAATTCATCGCAGTTAATCGCTAAAAATATTTTTAAGGAAATTGAATTGAACTCAGTGCTTAGTGGTAAATGTAAGAGCAACATATAATATAAATTAGTTATTTGAAAAATGTTATTTGAAAATTGTTATTTGAAAAATAAGGAATGTGAAATATGAAAATTCTTTTAAGATGGAATCTCTACTTTGTTATATTTGTTTTATTTTCAACAATGACTTTCAATTTGTGGGCGGCAAATAAAAGAGAGTATGGGGCCGGTGGATGTGGATTTGGGGCCATGACTATGGGTAAAGATGGCAATCAAGTATTGGCCATAACAACAAATGCAACCGGAACTCAAACATTTGCTATAAGCTCAGGAACATCAAATTGTGTACCAGATAAGAGGACGATGAAAAGAAGATCAGCAGAGGTAGATTATGATAGAAGCGAACAACTTAAGGGATTTGTTGAAGGAAATAAGATGGCATTATTAAATGATTTAGCTCGAGGGGATGGGGAAATAATCTGGACCATTTCAAAAGTTTATGAGTGTAAAAATTCTTTATTAGTAGGAAGAGAATTGCAAAAAAATTATAAAAAAATTGTTTCTCGAGTAGATATTGATGCTAATGAATTATCGTCAAACATTGATAGCGTGATTACAAAAAGTGATATTCTTTCTAATAGCTGCACTATTTTTTAATTTATTTTTTTTTACTTCCTCTTCTTTTGCTTCAGCATATTCTGTATATGAAAATATTGAATGGCTCAATTTACTTCATTATAAGAAAAGATATAGTAAATATGAGAGCGAAGTAGATGGTAAGGATTTTTTCTTCAGTAATGAAGGAAAAACAGATTCATTAAAGGAGTTGCAAGCAACTATAGAAAATTTTAAAAGAGATAAATATCTGGCCTGTAAATTTCCTGCTCGTTTTAAATGGTTGAAGGCGATGGGAATTATTAAGTTTCCATTCCTTGATAAAAGTGAGAAAAGTGATAGCAATAACTGGTGTATAAAATATTTTGATTTTCTAGAGCGAATGCATACTGAGTCTGTAAGCGTAGTATTTTCATCTTATTATATTAATAATCCAGCATCTACTTTTGGACATACTTTTTTACGATTAAACAAGAATAAAAATAACCAAACATCTCATCAAGCAACTAAAGCAGATGAATTACTTGATTATGCAATTAATTTTGGAGCAGATATTACCACGAGTAATCCAATAATATATGCTTTAGGTGGTCTAAGTGGATATTTTAAAGGAACGTTTAGTGCCATTCCTTATTTTTATAAGGTAAGAGAATATAATGATTACGAGTCTCGCGATTTAATAAGTTATGAATTAAATCTTAGTGCTAAAGAAATAGAAAGATTGTTAGATCATATATGGGAGTTAGGTCATACTTATTTTGATTATTATTTTTTAAGTGAAAATTGTTCATATCATATATTAACCTTACTTGAGGCCGCAAAACCTGATTTAAAATTAACTGAAAATCTTCCCTTTTATGTAATTCCCTCGGACACCATAAAAGCACTTTTTTTAAATGCGGGATTAGTGAAAAATATTACTTTCAGACCTTCAATTCATACGCGTTTTAATAATTCACTAAAAATCCTTTCTAAAGATGAAAAAAAAATATTACAAAAAATATTAAAAAATAATAATCCTGATTTAATTGATGAAATAAATCTAATTAATACTTCAAAGGTTAAAATTTTAGATTCAGCATTAGATTATTTTGACTTTAAATATTTTAAAAAATTACTGAAAGGAGATAATGAAACATTAAAATTAAAAATACCATATCTTTTAAAAAGAGGATCTATTCCTATTGCTAGTTCCAGCATTCAACTACCAGAAACAGACGAACAAATCCAATATAAATTACCTAATAAGGGACATGGATCAAGGAGAGTGAGTGTTGCTATTGCAAAAACTGGAAGTGGTATGGATTATTCAAAATATTATTTACAATTTGAATATAAAAACGCTCTACATGATATTTTGGATAAAGTTGATGGTTATCCTAAAAACGTTTCTTTAAATATTGGGATTATAGATTTTCGATTAGGTTATGATCAAACTCATAAATATGATGGAAAATTTTATTTAAATAAATTACAATTATTTGAGATTTTAACACTTAACCCATTAAATGAGATGATGTTATTTTCATCTAAAAATTCTTTTTGGTACCCTTCTTGGGGTGGGTCTTTTGGATATAAAAAAGTAGGAAACTATTATTCGCTTATTGGATTTGATGGTTCAATTGGCCTTTCTGTTAATTTATTTAATGAAAATATTTTGCTTTATGGACTTTTAAATTTTGATTTGGCCTTTGATTGTAGTGAATCTAAAAATTTTATGCCTGGAGTGGGACCTGTTTTAGCAACAAAAATCGATCTTAATAAAGAAATGATTATAAAAATTTCTTATCAAGAGATGAAGTATTTTAAAAATGGGAGTGCTTTAAATATATATGATTCAAGCTTTCAACTGAGATGGAATACAACTAAAAATTTTTCATTAGCACTGGAAATTAATTCAATTAATTCTAAGGAAAGATCATTTCCAATGTTTGGCCTTGATAAACTTAAAAGTGCTGAATATATATTAAGATATCTCTACTATTTTTGAAAAAAATATTTTGAAAAAATATCACTCAGTAAAATTCATAGAATAGAGTGCCCATTTTTTATGTATGTTCGCTTATTACTCCTTATTTTAATTTTTATCTAACTATTTTAAAATACGAGAATCGGCGAATATTAGCTATAAAAAAATTAATTATGATATATAATATTTTTATAATCATTTGAGTTTGATAGAATTAAAAAAAAAGTGAAATGAGGAAATTGTATGTTAAATAAATTTTCTTTAATTTTTAAAATTTGTTTCATTTTATTTTTGTTTAGTTCTAATTATTTATTATTTAATACCAATAATCTTTGGGCCGTTCATGAGGATGCTTCTGCTGCTGCTGTTGCTGCTGATAAGGAAGAAGCTGTAGAGTGTGTATTTGCTGGGTGGCCAAGTTACGGACAAGAATCAGCTTGTATTAACCCCCTAGAATTTTCACATTATCCTTGGGCAGAGATTCTAAAAAAACATAACCTAAAATGTAATACAAAAATTGCAAATAGCTTTGCTTGCAACCCAGTAGTATATGGCCCTTCTGTTTGTATAAAACTAAATGAAGATCCAGCAAAGGTCATAGACTTAGATTTGGATTTAGCATGTATAAATGCTGCTAAAGAAGCAAAGATTGAAGAAAGTAAAATTGCTAAATTAATTGTTAATGATTTAGGGCAAGAAGGAATAGATCTTTTTGATAAAATTTTTGATTTAAGGCAGATGATTCGAGGAATGAAAGTATTAGCAGATAAATATCCAACCTTTGCCTCAGAAGAGATGGAAAAGAAAATAGTGTTAATTAATACCGAATTAAAAAAAATTAAGGCCGAATCAGAAAAATCTGAAATTAATAAGAATGATGAAATTGAGAAACAATTTAAACAAGTAAAGCAAGTCGAAATAAATCCTCCTTATATTCAAAATATGATGAAAAAAAGTGTTGGAATGAAAAATGTTTTAGATTTAAATATTAGTAGTAAAAAAGAAATATTAAATAAAATTCAAGATACTTTTTCATGTGATAAAAAAAATATTACAGATGCGAGAATGTCAGGATTTGAAAATGCGTTGTTGAAATTAAATGATAAATTATTAACTGATAAAGCAGGTAGTGAAAAAGTAGGTGAAAAACTTGATACAGTGAAATCAAGAGTAACAAATTTAGTTAAAAAGCAACAGCAAGTTGTTTGGTGTATGAATAAAGTAACACACATACCAGTGTTGTTACATAATGGAGATGTATGGGGTAGAGCAAACAAAATGGTAATGGCTTCTTTTGATACTAAGATGAGTAGAAAACATTTATCAACAACAAGCCGTTATCATTTTTCTGTGAGGACAGATATTCCTGAACAAGAGGGAATTTATCATCTTTGTGATTTTTCATATAATGGTATTAATATTTTGAATTTAGATGGATATAGAATTTCTGATAAAGCAAAACATAATACATGTGTAAAATTTGATTTTGATAAAAATCATCCAGTTCGTTCTTTTGAAATAGGAAGACAAATTTATTTATGTAAAGCAATGGATAAAATTACTGAAGGAGAAGAAGATAATAGTGAGCAAGAAATTGCAAGCATGACAATGAAAACACTAAAAGAATTGGAACAGTTGGCGATTGAAAAGGGCCAGAATTAAAGTAAAAATCAAAGTAACTTACAATATTATTTTTAAATGAAAAAATGATTACAAATTTTCAAAAAGGTCTTTTTTCCATGTTGCTTAAACGGGCCATCAACGATGATTTAGCGGAATGCCTTTTTTTAAAGGCATTAAGTTTCAATAGAAAGTTACTATTATCTCCTCTTGCCGCCAGATCACGTAAATCAATCAACAATTCTATTGCTTTATTGTAGCTTGTAGATTTCTTCTCGGCGACCAGTGATTCAATTTGCTTCCATAATAAGGATTCACTGCTAGCAATCTCATTTAGTCGCTTTTCTCGTGCAAGCTTAGCTAACCTTTGTTGTTCTGCTTGCTTTGCTGCTGCTCTTTCGAGCTCTTCACGTTTTCTAATTTCAGCAATATGTTCGGCATTTTTTAAAAGTTCAGCTACTGTACGTTTTCGATCAGGCCTAATTGTTATGTTCCCTGGAAGAGCGGCCAAACGAGATTGCCATTCTTTGTTAAATCGACGAACAGTCCTCATAGCAACGGTTTGATCTCCTCTCATACTATTTTCTAAAATATCGGTAAGTAGATTTTCCTTTTCATTTATAGGAAGTGCAGCGACCCATGAGCGAAGATCATTCAAATTGGGAGTGACTTCCTTTAGGGCAGGGGACATTTTTGCAGCGACCGTAAGGAGGTCAGGATCAACACGTAAGAAATCAGCAAAACTTGTAAGGGCGGGTGTTAATTCAGCAAGACCTGGAGGTACAGGTGGTTCAAATTTTTCATTATCTTCATAATCTTCTTCATTTTCTTCATATTCTTCATATTCTTCATATTCTTTATCTTGATTGTTATTTTGCAAATTAGAAAGCCAGGCCAGATACAAACATCTCAGATCTCCACGTGCCAAATCTAATCTTAGACTAAGAAAAGAAGAGAGCTGCCAATTTTTTTCCCATTCTCCACCATTTTCACTTTCAGAAAAAAACTCTAGAATGATTTTATCATCACTAATACGTGCAGAAAAATTATCACCACTTAAGTAAGCTTGAACAGTTTGCAGGTCTAGTAATGTCAAAGGAAGCCTCAACTTAAGAACGTGAGTGCCCCAATTGGCATAATAAAGATAACCATCAAAATATTTTTCCATCCACCTATCTTCATTGCCCTTAAAATTTCCCCAAGAATATTCGTTAACGAAACTATTAGCAGTGATCTCTGCACGAGTTGAAAAAGAGCGTAGTTCATTCATCTCCTCATCAGTCAGAGAGCGATCAACGGCATGAAATTCATAATATTGATATTCACTCATAAATGCCTTTTCCTGTAAAAAATTAAAACTTACAAGGTACGAATAAAATCATTTTAGTTATTAAGTTCCCATTCCTTATTATTTGTTGCCATAGATTTTTTTTATTATTGCTGCTCTATTTTATAGATATTCCAAGAAATACTACCAGGAATAATTATATTATTTATTTGTTGCATATATTGAGTATGATAAGGGTTTTTTTGGGCATCTAATAATGCAGATTCATAATCCTCGAGCTTATCAAATTTAATTTCAAATTCAACCTTGCTACTTGCTGGCCCAACTGACCCCTTTAATAAACGAATATTTTTCCAACCTATACGTGCACCAACATCCACTCCCCATTTTTTTAAGATGGTTAACCCATTTTGTTCCATTCCATCTTTAAATGTAAAATGCCAGCGTCCCAGATACATGGCATTAGCATTTGATACAAATAAAAAACTAGCAAAAATTGCTAAAGAAAATAGTATTCTTTTAGATTGATTCTTCATTTTTTTCCTCATCATGATTTGATTTGGTTTATTATTATCCTTACTTTCTATCTCTGGTATTAATGGCGACCAGAGAAGGTAAAATTTAGCATCTTTGAGATTAATTTCAATAATTTTTTATATATATTTAATGTATTTCATCAACTAGTATAATTTTTACAGAATTGCATGAGTAGCATGAGTGTGTAATGATATGTATTATGGGGAAAGCTTGTGATACTTTAGCATTAAGTGGTGAATATATAGGATAGACTCTTAATGGGAAGCATTACCAATTTATCAACGTTATTTTGAAAAATTAAAATTATAAAAATCTTTTTCAAGGTACTGTCAATTCAGCTTCACATAATTCAAATTGTTTCACAATAAAAATTATGATTTATCCCGTATTCTGGATTAGGTAAATACAATCTAAATAAGATTAATTTTAAATAAGATTAATTTACATAAAAGTAATATCTGTTAAAAATAATTTGCTTTTCTATCTGTATTTTCAAAAATTATCATTTTTTGCATCTCTAACTTGTATATATGCTTAACCATTATCGAAGTTACTCCGAAATATATTTTATTGAATTTAATTTTATTAATTTTATTAATTTTATTAATTTTTAATTTCATGAGTAAATTATGTTTTCTCTTCTTAAAAATTTATTATCTTCAGCGGCCAAAATGCTATCTGTGGTGGAAGTTGTTAAAAATACAAATGCGGTAGTGGCCATAGTTGCAACAGTTAGTTCTACTGTAGCTATTAAAGCTACATATGATTCTATTAAAAAAGGAGATCAACAAAATAAAGAAAGCATTAATTCATCAATTCAAAATAGTGATGAAGAGAATAATAATGAAAATTCATACATGGATAAACAACTTGCTTATGAAGGTTTTCTAGATAGTATGGATCAATATCCTGCTAATAAAGCAAATACTGATAATAATAGATCATCAAAAACAAATACTACTACTTCACAAATCCCATATTCTTTTGCACATCAAATTAATAAGAGCAACCCATCTAAAAATGGAAATATAAATAATTCAACAACTAGTTCAGTATTGCTATTTGATAAAAAAGCAAAAATAAAAAAAGAAGGTGGGTTGTCAGCAAGCTCGCCAGCAAATTCGGCCCCTGCTTCTTCTAAATCAACTGCCACCGCCAGTTCTGGCGCTGCCAGTTCTGAAGCCGCTAATAACAATGCAAATCCTGAGACAGCTACAAATTCTGACAGATCTCTCGCCTCTGCCTCCCATACAACAACCGCAACAACAACAAATCAATATGGCATAGGAGGAGTTGCATCTTCTAAAACACAGGACTCTTCCTCCTCTTCGCCTTCTTTATCTTCTTCACCTTCCTCCTCTTCTTCAAGTACAATAGTTCTTCTGCTACCTCAATCGCCACAATTTCAAGTACCCCAGATGTAGTTGCAACTCCATCTATAACTATACCTTATGTAACAAGTGTGAGTGCAACCAACGCTAGTTCTAGCTACTTAAAACCGGCAGACACAGTTCATGTACGAGTGAACTTTTCAGAAAATATAGAGGTAACTGGTACTCCTCGTATTCTTCTTGATATGAGTGGGGTCGATATGTACGCTAATTGCTCTGAGGTTGGTGCCAACTATCTTGAGTGTGATTATACTGTTGTTAATGGAGATCTCTCTGCAGGAACAGTTCTCGACTACGTTTCAGTAAATTCACTCGATCTAAACGCCGGAAGCATTAAAAATTCGGCCGCCTCAATTTCTCGTGCAGACGCTTATCTTTCTCTGCCAATAGTGGGTGGTGGTTCTTCTCTAGGAAGCAAAAATTTAGTTTTAGATGGAGTAAAACCTGCACCCACACTAACTTCTACAACTCCAATATACACAAGTGGATTATTAACAGCTTCCATCACTTTCCCAGAGGCAATAACAGGACTTACTACAAATGATTTTACAATAACAAATGGAAGTGCCGCCGGAATTAGTGGAAGTGGTAGTAGCTACACTTTAAATATCATTCCTTTAAATGAAAAAATCATTACTGTCGCTCTTCCGGCAGATGTTGCTGGCGATGTGGCCGGCAATAACAATACCGCCACTAGCACTATCCAGCTATTCTCAACCACCCTAGTGGCCACTATTAAAGACGGGGTAGCAATTAATGGAACAACTCCAAACTTCCTTAGCGGTGTTAATGACATCTATGTCGACGATCTACACGCATACGTTGCTGGTGGTATGGATAATGGATTTACTATCTTTGATATCTCAGATCCCTCACTTCCAAAAGTTGTGGGAGAAACCAATGGGATGACTAATGGAGCGATAAAATTAGCAGTGAAAGATGGTTATGCTTATGTTGATAATAATGGTGCAGCTAAATATAGTGTTATTAATATGACCAATCCTGCAAACATCACTGTGCCTTCAACTGTTGTAGTTGCCGCTAGTCCATTTGAAATGCAACTTTATGGTAATAGATTATTTACAGCGGGAACTGGTAATCTAAGCATTTCTGATGTTTCAAATCCAGCATCACCATCAGTAACAAATAATTATGCTAGTGGAAACTATAGCATAGTAGGAGATAGCATGACTGTTCGTGGTCGCTATCTCTATGCTACAAATTTTCTTTGTTGTATTTGGGCCAATAGTAATAACTTAACAATTCTTGATATAACAACGGGAGTTCCAGTTAGTACTACTAGTGTGACTACTACTCCTCGAGGTGTAAAACTAAGGGATCAATACTTAATGATTGCTCACGAGGGAGCGGGTACTGTGGAATTTTTTGATGTAACAAACCCTGCGGTCATCTCATCTGTAAAAACTGTGACCAGCAATGGAACAGCAAGCCCCAGTGGTGTGGCCACGGCCCTCGATCCAAAATTGCCTTTACTCTACACTACAAGCTTCACAGATAAAAAACTTAGCATTATAGATTTCTCTACTATTAATAGTGCCTATACTCTTAGTCACATTCCACCAGTAGCAGCAGGTAATCTACTGGGTATAGCGGTAAAAGATAATTACCTCTACAGTGGAGATAATGCCGATAATATGAGGATCTTTAAAGTCAACGGCCCACAAAGTGCAAACGTTGGTCATCGCTCGCTGGTTTTTGATGGTGTAAATGATTACGTAAATATTCCTTACAATGCAGCTCACATCTTTGCCAATGGGGCCCCATTTACTCTGGAGGCCTGGATTAAACCAACTTTTGCTGATGGAAATGATCATGACTTTATTGATAGTTGGAATGAAGGTGCTTTAGCTAATTATCGTTTCTTAGTAAAACAAAACAAACTTTGTTTGTGGTCCAGCAGTATGGGATCATGGATCTTAGGTACTACCACTTTAAATGCACATCAATGGTACCATGTTACTGCTGTAATAAGTGGTGGCGGAGCTAATAACGTTACTTTTTATATAAACGGAGTTGTTGAACCTTTAACTGTAGGAGCTGGATGTAATGTTAATTGTTTAACCACATTTACCGCTGGGGCAGCTCACGTTGGTCCTTTAAATATTAATGGCAGGCAACACTATTGGCCAGGTGAAATTGATGAGGTCAGAATATGGAATGTCGCTCGAAGTGTGGGACAAATTAAGGCGAGTATGAATCGTCGTTTGAGCGGTAAGGAGAGCGGATTAGTAGGTTACTATCGCTTAGATGAACCAGGAGATACCACTGTTACTCAAACAATTATTGATAGCAGTTCAACTGGCGCAAATGGTACTCTAGGCGCTAGCTCTGCCGCTGGCACTGATGATCCAGTAAGTGTGACCTCTACGTCTAACATGAAAAACTACGGGGTGTATTTCCCTCTGGCCACTTCTTTGCTCTACTTAGAACTAGAGAGTGCAGGACGAGACATTTTAGATAATACTACCGCCAGTTTAACCATTGAGTCTTGGATAAATATAGTTCAAGCTCCTACTAGTTCTGACACCATCTTCATTGCTCACAAAGATGATGGCATCACTAAGTTCTTAGTCTACTTATTAAGTGATCGTACCATGAAAATATGTAGTACCGTTGATGGTTCTCTCGATTGTTTTGTTACTAGCGCTAGCACAGAAGCGCTACCAATCGGAGAGTGGCACCATTTAGCTGTTTCCTTCAGAGGGGGAGCGACGGAAAATACTGGACGCATCTATCTCGATGGTCGCTTGATTGCAAGCGGAACTAAGAGTAGTAATTTACTTTTAGCTACAAGCACTTTAAATAAATTTGAGATTCATGGCCAAGGTGCCGGCATGACCATGCGTGAATTGCGATTACTAAAGCGAAGTGTTCCTGCTAGCGCTGATACGGCGGCCGCTACACAAGAGGGAATAAAAATCAGAAGAGAGATGTTTGATTATCAAGGTGCAAGTGCTGATCTAATCGCCTTCTATCCCATGAGTGAAGGCACTGGCCAATATGTGTATGATGTTGCTAATAGCACTAGCTGGGGCAATTTTACGTTCGGTAATGATAATTCGGTTGAGGCCTCTTATGATCCACTCTGGAGAAC
>JADGAM010000096.1 GCA_015232015.1 Oligoflexia bacterium
ATAATATATTAAAATTAAAATTAAAAAATATATATGTTCAATTCTTATTCTTTTAAAAAAGTATTGATCCAAGTAAAGATTATTTTACTAATTATTTCCTTACTTGCTGCTCAAACTTTATCTTTGGCACAAGAAAATATAACTGTCACCGCCAATTCTCAAAATAAAAAAGAAGAAAAGAAAGAAGAAAAGAAAGAAGAAAAGAAAGATGAAAAAAACGATGAAAATCAAAAAAATAATATTGAAAAATATTATAGCACCAATCATCGAATTTCAATTTGTAGAGGAATATTTTCAAATTTATTAGTTCCATTTTGTACAGATGCCAGATACATTTTATTTTATGGCTCTCTAATTACTTCAGGAATATATTTTACAAGAAAAGATACTTCTAACCGTGTGCGAATGGAAACATTAAAAAGCCAACCGTTAAATCCAAATATATCTCAAATTGGTAATTTAATTGGTCTTGGTTTTTTAAATGGATCATATTTTTTAGAACAATTTTTTTGGGGAGATAAAAAAAATTCGGAATTAATGGCGGAAGCTTCTCTATATACTGCACTTGTGACTTTGGCATTAAAGAGTACTGTAAATGAACGTAGACCTGGCAATCCCAATGATACAAACTCATTTCCATCAGGTCATGCTTCAATGGCATTTACTTTTGCATCTATTGTTGGAATAAAGCATGAGTGGTATTGGGGATTACTAGCGTACATGACAGCATTTTTTATTTCTTATTCTCGGATCCAATCAGATTATCACTATCTTCATGATGTAGTTTTTGGTGCTACTTTAGGTATTACCTATGGGTTCGGTATAAATTACAACCATAACAAATATGGTAAACCATATTGGGTTGATTTACTTCCAACCCTTACCTCTCCTGGAGGAAAGGTTGTTTTCAATATGGGTTTTTAAACCTATCCTGCCAGGTTGTTTAGGGGCCGTAGGAAAATAAATTGAACGTTTTTATACCAATCTTTCAACATATTTAATTCCTTCTCTCAAAAAACTTTCTCGACGTACTTCGAGTACGCCTGTGAAGTTTTTTGATCGTCGAAATTAAATATGAATGAAATCTTGGCATAAAAACTTGTCCAATTTATTTTTCTACGGCCCCTTACTTTCTTTTTCCCTTGGAGATAGTATTTAACAAATTCATAACCCCTGAAAGGGCAGAATTTAGTTCGTACAATTTTTTTGAATACATGTTGGCAGAATTGGATATTTGATTGTTTTTAATCGCCAGTTCACTCATTTGTTGAAGTCCTGTTCTGGTTTTAACCACCGAACAAACTTGTTCTTTATAAGAATTGGAAACATCAATTATTTTGCCATTAATATCTTTGATGTTATTTGATATATCATGAAATACTTTAGACGTTTCTTTAGATATTTCACTACTTTTAAAGATGCTTGATTGAAAGTTGTTGATGATTTTTGTAATCTGTTTTTTGCTATTATCAATTAGTTCCTCAATATTCAAAGCGGCATTACCGCTAATATCTGCCATTTTAGAAATCTCATTGGCCACAATGGAAAAACCTCTACCATGTATACCTGCTCTTGCAGCTTCTATAGAAGCATTGAAAGATAAAATTTTTGAGTTGGAAACTATTTCATTAATTACTTGAGTCTTATCATAGATAGTGCCTATGATGGTCAAAATTTCTTTCAGATATTTTTGTGATGCTTGCAAATCAGTAACTGTCACATCAAAATCGTTAATTGTACTATTTCCCTTTGCCACTTGGTTATTGACAAAAGTAATCTGTTTTTGAGAGTTTTCAATTAACTCGTTAGTTTTATCGATGGCGTCCTTCAATTCTTCCATTAATAAAATACTCTCTTTGGTAGCGGTCAACTGTCGGTTTGAGGAGTGAGATAGGTCGTTTCCAACCATATTAAGCTTGCTAGATAATTGATTTAACTCTACACCTTTTTTTGCTAAGTTTTCAGAAGATCTAATAATTGGTTCGATAATAATCTTCACAGTAAGTTTGTAAAAGATTATCGATATGGCCAAAATCAATACCAAAAACATCAATGAAAAGTATATCATCTTGCTAAAAAGCTTGTTGGCAAATTCTAAAGATGAAAATAATTTCTTTTCAGATTCTGTCTTTTCTAAGGCAATTTTTTCAATAATTTTGTTTTCTAAAGAAATTTTATTATTGGTGTCGGTGATGATGGTGTCTGATCCTTTACCAGTTAATGTGGCAACAATTACCCTCTCGCTTAGTTTTTTATACTCGTAAATAGATGCCTTCAATTCGTTTAATGAGGTCTGTGAAGTATTATTTTCTAGTTTCGTTAATTTAGTTAATTCGTTTATTACTTCTTCTAATTTCACTCCTCCTTTTTCTGACGAAGAGATGCTTCCATAGTTAATTGCTTCTCGAAATAATACTTGAGTTTGAGAAAACAATACCTGGATATGATCTATGGATTTATATGAAGTAGATAATTTGGCCTGAATATTTTGAGCGTTTTTAGTTACCAGAGCGTTGTTAATAGCGTTTACAGTGAAGTAAAACAAGAAGAGAAAAAAGACTATAGAAATCACTATCTGAAAATTTTTTTTTAATCCATTGTTTTTAAGATAATTAAAGTTCATCTTGTTCAATCCATTTCCATTTACAGTTCCATTTAAAGTTTTATTTAAAGTTTCATTTAAAGTTCAGGAATATCCATCCAAGGGCCAATTTCATCAAAATTTTTGGTGGAAAAATTTGCACGTAAAAGCATCAATTTTCTAGCACCTTTATGCATACTGGGAGAAAAAGAAATTGGAGAGGTTAATCCATTTAAATCAAAATTAGACAATTTTTCAAAATTATTTTGTAAAGTTTCTCTGCTTGGATTATTTCCGGAATTTGCGATAACGCTGGTTAAAAGCTTGCATACTGCCCATCCTTGGATATAGTGAATGGGTTTGGGTTCTGATTTAGAATACTTTTTCTTTAAATAGTCTTTAATAAACTTTATTTCTTTTGCATCCGAATTCCAACCACGGTAAGGAGAAATTGCGATGTAACCGTCGGTTTTGTTTCCAGCTATTTCAAATGTCTGCTCACTAATTGAATAGTAGGTTCCCAAAAATTGTGCATTTGGAAGCACAGTTTTTCCGTCTCGTATACCCACAGATGTTCTTCTGGCAGTATCGTGCAAAATTACATATTGAGGATTTAGAGGCGCGATATTTTTAAATATATCTGTAGCATTGGTTATACCAGAATCCATTGAATTTATGGACACGATTTCTATGCCAAGTTTTTCACAGACTTTTTTTGCATATTCAATAGGGGCCCGGCCAAAGCCACTATCGTGGTGTAAGATTGCTAATCTAGGTTTTCCGGAGCTTTTTTTATGATTATCTTTAATATATTTTAATAGAACGCCTACTTCTTCATCATAGGTTGATGATGGAACGAAAACATATGGGAAAGGAGGAGTTACTAGTGATTCAGCAAACGATCCAGGAATGAAGAGGATTTTTTTCTCCTTAGTAACAGGAGCAATTCTCATACTATCACCAGTTCCCCATCCAATAATTGCTAGGATACTAGGAGTTGCATAAAATTTTTCAAACGCAGTAAGCGCTTTAGGTATCTCATAACGGTAATCAAATGTTTCAATCTCAACTTTTCTTCCCTTTATTCCTCCATTTTCATTTAAATAATTAGCATATTCTCTTACTCCATCAGCGTATGGCATGCTAATTTCAGAAGTGGGACCAGATAAATCTACCAGAAGGCCAAGTTTAATACTCTGTTTTTCTTCGGCACTCAAAGAAAAAGTAAACAATAACAACAACAATAAAGTACATAATAAATATAAACTTGAGATAAACTTTAATGTAACTTTTGAAACATTTAATAAACTCATCGCATCTCCTTATTATTGTATTATCTGTATTATCTGTAAAATGGGAAAATATCGTACAATTCAGTATAATTTTATCATAACAAGAAAAAAAATCTATTAAGAGATTAAAAAAATAGCATTATGTCACTACCAATGGACAGACATAATAACTAATAACTGAGCAATAACCACTCTCAAAAGCATAGTAAGCGGGTATACTGTTGCATATGATATTGAGGGAGCATCATGCTTTGTTAGGCCAGTTGCAAATGCCAATGCAGGAGGATCAGTCATGCTTCCTGAAAGAAGGCCACAAATTGTTAGATAATTCATTTTTTTAAATAGGCGAGCAATAATACCAACTACTAAGAGGGGAATAAATGTTATTAGTGAACCGTAAAGCATCCATTTAAATCCATCACCATTACCTAGCATTTTAAATAAGTGCTCTCCTGACTTTAATCCCACACAGGCCAAGAAGAGTGCAATTCCAAATTCACGCATTAGCATTTTTGCAGGAGTAGGCATATAACTTAAGATCGGACCAACTTTTCCTAAATTTCCTAAGATTAAGGCCACAATTAATGGGCCGCCCGCCAGACCAAGCTTTACAGGGGCGGGCATGGTTGGTATTGCAATTGGCATAGTACCTACAATCACGCCTAAAGCAATTCCTACAAAAATTGGAATTATTTGCGGTTTATCTAATTCCTCTGCAGAGTTACCTAACTCAGCAGTGGCAACTTTTATTGATTCACTATCACCTACCATTTTTAATCGATCAGCAAATTGTAAAGTTAAATTTTTTGTAGGAGTAAATTCAATACCTGATCTTGCTATTCTTGAAATAATAACACCATATTTATTGGTTAAATTTAAATCTAAAATATGTTTTCCTACTATCTCTTTTTTAGTTACAACTACAGTAGTAACATCAATAGCTGCTGGCAGTGATGGTAGATTTATTGTACTTTCTGTGCCCACAATAATTCTCAAATCCTCAAGGCGTTTTGTGGAACCGATGGCGTGAATGATACTTCCAACACTTAAAAGAGCATCCTCTTTAGCTAATTCTTGCTGTCCCTTAGTATACACTCTAGTTATAACAACTCCAGAACCTACAACTTCTAATAAATCTTTTATTGTTTTACCTTGAAAATTTTGGTTGGTAATTTCAAAATCCCTGGCCAGTAAATTTTCATCAGCTTTATTTGTTAGTAGTGAAAACGCTTCTGTTTCTTTTTTTAAATCAATTTTAAAAAGATGTTTTATCAATACCATTGTAAGAATAATACCTACTATACCGAAGGGGTATGATACTGCATATGCAAGGCCAACTATTTCCAAATTGCCCATGGAATTACTATAAAAATCTTTTAATGCTTGTTGGGCCGCTCCTAAACCGGGAGTATTTGTAACTGCTCCAGAGAGAATTCCTATTATGGTGGTAATATCTAAATGAAAAGTAAAGGCAATAGTTATGGCAATTAGTGTTCCGGAAAGAACTATTGTTGCTGCCAACAAATTTAAAGTGAGACCTTGTTTTCTAAATGATGAAAAAAAACCTGGACCAACTTGTAGGCCGATTGCATATACGAAAAGAATTAAACCAAATTCACGAATGAACTCAAGCACCTCTTTTTCAATGGTCATTTTAAAATGTCCGAGAAGTAATCCTGAAAAAAGCACTCCTCCTACACCTAAACTTACACCTAACACACGAATATGACCGATGGCCAAACCTAAGCTAATTGCTAAACTAATTGCTAAAACTGCATGAGGAATACTTGTGCTTTCTCTAATTAATGAAAGAGGCCAATCCATAAGCAATCTCCTAAGGAAAGATAACTATATTCATTACTCATTACTCATTACTCATTCATGTTTTAGAGTATCATTTTTTTAAATATTATTTCTATAAAAATTGTATTGAGACATAGAGTTTTAGGGTGACAAAAAAGCACCAAATATTACATTTAAATTTTGTTTGGTTGTAAGTTTTATTTCTTTGATTGATAAATAATACTTATGTTATTTTTTAATGGTTTGAGTTTAGATTATTAACAGCTCTAAACACTCAAACAAAAATGTCATCAATAAAAATTTCATAAAAATGTAAGGAGTTTTGGGTATGAAAAAAAGTATTTTTTTAAGGTCAATTTTCTCACTCTTAAGTTTAATACTTATTGTGGGTATGTTCTCTTCATGTAGTAAATATGCAGATAATAGCAAGCTATGTGATGAAGTTTGCCAGAAATCAGACAAAGGTATCGCTGAAAATTTTATTATTAAATTAAACAAGTATGACAATTCAGGATACACATTCAAATTAGTAAAAGAAAAAGCAAATGATCCATCATCAACTGGCAAACGTTGGATTGTAATTGAAAAAGACAAATATGAGACTGAGACCTACCTAACAGATGTTTGGCATGATGGATACTATACATATCAAGATGTTTGGCATGATGGATACTATGATTATGATGGTTACTGGGTAGATGGATATTATGAATCAGTTAGTACTTGGCATAATGGTTACTGGCAAACTGAAACGCAGTATAGAACAATCTTAGTTGACCAAGGTTGGGTTGGATATAATATTGATAACTACTCATACGGCATGCCGTGGGATAACTATGTTGCTACGAGAGATCCCAATGGTATAGTTCCAGGACTTGAACCAGTTGGTGGAAATTTGTATAGAGATGATGTATCAGGATTTGTATTCGAAGAAACTTCACCTACCACAAAAGATTTAGAAAAAATGGGTAGTTTCATTGAAAGTTACAAACAAGATTCAATAGCTAATAAAATTGTTGCTGATTTCGGATTAAGCGAAGAAAGAGCAAATTTAATTGCAAAATATGCTAGCAATTGGAAGAAATTATCAGATAGAAGAGCAATGACTGATAGTGATGCTAACATCTTATTCAAACAAGTTTTTGGTTTCAGTGCTACAGAGGGAAGACAAGCAGTTGTTAAGTATTTACAAGGTGAGCCTGGAAACTATCAAAATCTAGTTGAAAAAGCTGCTAAAGCTAATAGTATAACTCCTGAGCATATCAACAAACTTTTAAATGAATACGTAAAATAATATTCTGTAATTTTGCAAGCAAGGTTAGAGTTAATCAATCTTGATTTTCGTCAACTTTGCAAGCAATATTAGCATTACATTCCTTCCGCAAGGCATATAGATTTCCGTTGCAATTTTCAAGCACTATTTCTGTAGAAACTTTAGCATCACGACTTCTGTTACTAAAATCTAAACCCTGGCTAGAGGTAGTACATTTAATCCACTTTTCAGGAACACTATTAGAACAAGAAATATTAGCATTACATTCCTTCCGCAAGGTATATAGATGTCCTTTACAATTTTCAAGTACTATTTCTGTAGAAACTTTAGCATCACGACTTCTGTTACTAAAATTTAAACCCTGGCTAGAGGTAGTACATGTAATCCATTCATTTCTTATTCTTTCTTCTTCGGCCTTTTGAAGAGCAATCTGGCGTTCACGGGCCAATTGTTCTTGCTTTAAACGTTGTTCCTCCTCTTGTTTTAATTTTAATTTTTGTTTTAATAACTCTCTTTCAGTTTTATGCGTTTGAAGTTCTATTTTTAATTTTTTATTTTTTTCTAAATTCACCCAAGAAGTAAATTGTGAAACATTCTCTTTTGAAGTTAGCAATACCCTCTCTTCTATTTTTTCCATTACATTACTGCCATCTGAAAGAATTTCATTTAAAACAATCATTTCATTATCTAATAATTGATGAATTATTTTCTCGCTAACGTTTCGTTGTGTTGATGCTATAATCATGTCGTTTTTTGAATCTTGTATAAAATTACTTACAGCAATACTTTTTTTACATTTTTTTAGAGTATCAAAAAATTTTTCTACTAATGCTGTATTATCATTTATAATTGCAGATTTAAGTAAAGTCTCATTTTGATTGCCTCGAACAGTAGAAAGTGTGTCTAAAAATAAAGACTCAAAAGTAGGATCGCTAATTACGTTTACTAAAGTATTTATTATATCTAAATATGGATTTGGGTTTCTAACTTCCTCATCGGCCCATTTTTTCAGAGAAATTGACAATAAATTATTTAAAAATTCCATTTGTTCTTTAGATTTATTCCAACCATCTTTAGTAAATGTTTCTTCTTTATTTAAGTTCCCTATTAGTTTTTCAAAGTTTTTTGCTTGTCTATTTACAATTGCAGCAGTTAATTCATTATTTAACATTCCTCTCTCATAAGCAATTTTCTTTATTGGGTGTTGCTGATAATAATTTTCTAAAAGTTCTAATATTTCGTTGTATTTTGCATTTCTACTACTTAGACCCTTTTTACTTGTCTCCTTAATTTGTTCCTTGACGATGGACAAAGCACTTCTATTGTTTTCAAGACCTGAATTTACATCCACTACCTCTTTGCTACTTTCATGAGTAAGTAGTATCTCTACTAATGAAGAATCAGGTTCAATAGAAGAAGTTCCTTCAATAATTTTTACTAAGGGCACATCCTTATTACTATTTTTATTTTTTTCAGCTGAAACTTGCAAATTTAAATTTAACCTACGAGTAGATAATTTTTGTTTTGATGAATAATCAAGTAATGCTGACAACATCTCATTACGAACATGAGGAGTTGTATTTGAATAAATAATATTTGCAACAATATTTTCTCCATTTAGACCCACGGTATTTAATAAAATATTATTACTTTTTTCTAGGAGTAATTTAAAATTTTCTAAATTTCCAGAGGTAGCGGTCACCATTAAAACATTATCTCCATCATTTGTACTTAATTTATTAAGATAATCATCATCACACTTAGGATGATTTATTATAGCATTAACTAATTCCTTCTGATATGGAGATACAAATCTTAAAGCATCATGAAGTAAAGTGTAACCTCCTTTTGAAGAAAGCATACTTATTACATCATTTAATTCATCAATTTTCACACCAGCTTTTATTAACGATGCTATTATAGACACACTTTTTTCTCTTTCTTCAGCAGTTGAGGCCAGGGCCCATGTATTCAGAGACAGTGGCAATAATTGACTTTGTAAAATATCTTTATTCCATCCATCTTTAATAAAAAATTCATCACTATTAATAACTTTTAATTGTTTATCAAATTCTAAGCGATCCCCATTTTTTATAGTCTTTTTTAAATTCTCTAAAATTCTTGTACGCTCATATGCTAATTTTTCTTTAGCATGATCCGAATAAAAATTGTCAAATAATTGTAATGATTTATTTAAATGAGAATACAAATTATAATCAAATTCAATTGTTGTTGATAAATCTTTGTCCTTAATAACAGTCATGGCATCGTATTTATCTTTTATAACTTGTATGGCCTTTTCTGTCTCAGAATTTGCTAATAGTTTTCTCTTGTAAACTTCATTACTAAGTAATTCTTCTACTAATTCAGGAGAAGAATTAGTAGCTGCTGACCTAGCAGCTGCTACTATTAAACTTTCACCAGTTTTAGGATTTACATAGTTTACATCAAATTTATAAATATCATTTAATCTCCCCCCTGCTTTAATTATAGTATTTATAAATTTAAGATTTATTGAATCTTTACTAGCAGTCATCTCCTCACTCCAACTTTTAAATGCTAATTCTAGAGGAGGTAACAGTGATGGAGAATTAACTTCCTTTGATTTACTTGACAACCAATATTTATCTTTTTCTCCATCAATATTTTCAGACATATTCTTTAAAAGTTGTTCTAACTTTTTTTGATCTTTACTGACAATGGCCTGATTAATTTCTTCTAACATCTTTTTTATTCTTCTTTTCTCCATATCATATGGACATATTTTTTTCACAGTAAGTTTTCCGATAAACTCCTTTCCCTTTAGATTTTTATTTTTTTTATTAGTGGTAGTAATTACGCCATCACGTAAAATGGCCATTTGTTTTGAATCATCCCAAAATCCCAAGCTTCTTTTTTCAAAATTTAGTATTTCTTCAAAACCAAATATTTTAGCGATCTCTATTGGATCACTATCCATTGTGAAATTTCTTTCCACACCATCTATAGTACAAGTGGGATTTTCAAAAGCAATAGTATTATTAATTTTATTATCATGTAGCCCACTCCAGTGCTGTAAATTATCATTTTCCAATTTTACATTATGCTTATCAAAAAAATATTTAATATAATTTTCATCAGTATAAGAGAGATATCCTGTTTCTTTATCGATTGGAACTACAGAACAAGGAAATTCTTTAGAAAATTTTTTCAAAGGATCATCATTTAATCTTCTTATTTTTGCTAAAAAATCTTTAAAAATATTATACTCGATAGACTCACGCTCAAATAAAGTTTCAATAGTAGTTGTTGCAGATTTTCTATTTAGATCAAAATAAGGTTTCAGAACTTTTAATGTAAATTCTTCTATATTTTTTTCATCTTCAACTGATTTATCAATTAATACCATTAGGGCATTTTTAATTTTTAAAATATCTTTAGCAATATCTACACCTTCAGGTTGTAATTGTGCTTTAGATTTAGATTCATTTTCAGATTCACTTTTCACATCTACTACTACTGGTGCTGACACCAAAACTGGCATTGATGACCCTGGTTTTTCTATTTCTTTTTCTGTTACTTTTTCTGTTGTTTTTGCTTTAGGTTTTCTAACCATCATTACATCTGAAGCATTAAGAATTGTAATAAATAAAGTAAATATCAAAAAGATCAGGATACATACTTTTAATAAAATTAAATTAAAATTAAATCGTTTCATCTTCAAGGTACTCCTTTAAATTTTATCCTCAATACAACAAAATTATAATTAAACTAAATAAATGTGTAGTTAGTTTATAATCCATATTCAGTTTACAATCAAAATTGTATTCTAAATTCCTTAATAAAATATTTTTTATCATTTGTTTTAATTTTGATATGTTATTACTCTAAATATTTTCTATTTAAGTAAATTCGTATGTCTTAAATTATTGGTATATTTTATTTTACACGTAAAAAGTTTTTATCTCCCCCTCACGACTGCAATAAGCGCTGAAACCGGGGGCCATTAAGACCTTTTAAATGATTAGACCGCCGGTTTTCTCACAGTTGGTTCCCAATGCCCATGGTCTCTTCTCTTTTTTTAAATACCTTATTTGCGAAATGTTACATTTGAATTAAAAATTATCTTATAAAAATATTTGTAATAACACCTTCAAAGAGTTATTTTGTCTCGAGTTCTTTTTAACAATATAAAAATAAAAATCAGGAGTTAATTTTTGAAAACAGTATTAATGTTTTTTTTCTTAGCAACCCTACCTATTATTTTTTTCTCATGTAAACAAGTTGACGATGCTTACAATAACGGACATGAAGATGGTTACAATGATGGAAAAACAGACTATGCAGCAATGGTGGCCAGGGCCGTAAAATTTGGGATTTATTTTGAGCAGTATGCTCCTGGTTATCAAATGTCTTTCATGAAACTTGCAAATAGCGATTCAAAATTTGCAGTCTATAAAGATCAAACTGGAATGATCCGAGCAATAAAATATGATGATTATAATCCTAATACAAGTTGGTGGGGTAATTTTTTTGGTAAAAGCAATTTCTTATATGGACTCACAGATAATGGTAATGGCACTTTTTCTTGTAATGTGGGTTCTTGTTATGAATTTATGGGTATTAATCCGAAAGCAGAGTATATCAGCATGGTTTTCGAAGAGGTAAATCCTCATCAAAAAGATTTAGAAAAAGCAGGGGCACTTTTTGAAGATATGCAAATTGAAAGTGGTAGTGAGTATTTAGTGCAAAATTATGGTCTCTCTGAAGAACGTGCTAAAGAAGTTGCAAAACTTAGTTATAGTTGGAAAAAAGTCTCACAGAAGAGAAGTATGACGGATAAGGATGCTGAGATATTTTCTAAAAAAGTTTTAGGTGTGGATGTTAAATTTGCTGAAGAAGCAATAAAAAAATCTCTTTTTACAGCAGATAAGAGCGATTATAACAATCTTATTGAAAAGGCAGCAAAAATTAATGGAGTTTCACCAGAACATATGAATAAGATTATCGATTCAATATTAGAGTGATTAGAATATTAGAGTGAAATCACATTCAAGGTGAACTGCAAACGCATAGTGCGGTTCCAATAGTCTTGAGTACCTCTCCTCTAAGAGAGGTTGTTGTAAGCGGGGCCGTCTCTATGCTACCAGTGGAACCCAGGAGAAAATAGACGTTATGCTCGTCGGAAAACGTTGATGACCAAAGAACGCGAGCTCTCTCACCGTAAACCTCATGTGTCCACATCTCATTCAATTTGCTTTCTGCAGGAGGATTCCACTCTGCTCCTGGAACATCTCCTCCCATATCTTTTTTTAATTTTTCTAGTGTACCCTTATCTGCAAGGCCAAACCTGCAACCTAAAGCGGGATAAAGCTTATTAAATTTATCGCAATAATTGACGGCATCGTCTTGATGTATAACATCCTCCATTTTGTCAAACAACCAATAGATATCTTGTCCTTTAGCGTCCCTTCCTTTCCAGGCCGAAGGTCCACTCCGATTTATTTCTACCTGTGGAAATTCTATTCCTGTTGCCGACCTCATTACCTTACCTGTTTCACCCCTTACACCCATACCATCATATTCAGCAATTATTCTCGCAAAAGGAATAGAATAATCCATTGGGAGATTATCACAGCTACTTCCCTTTGCGCTCCCAGCAGTCTGATGAATGACCTTTGCCAATTCCTCTAGCACCACTGAGCGTGCAATTTTTTCTTCTTTTGCCTTTTGCTGGATATGCTGTTGTTGTTCTTCACTCGCTAATACAGATGTTAAGTAGATCAATAATAGCATACTAATTGTTCCCAATAAAAAAACATAATACTTAGTCATATAACCTCCACGAAGACGATCCCTCACTTAGTAACGAGGGCCACGCAAGCTAAAGGTAATAAGTTGTCACCACGACAATCTGGCCTCACTTGCATTAGTTAATTTATTGTTTTTATCTTATCATCCGACAGATATACTCAAATACTTTTTGTAATAATTTTTACTTCGCCTGTTATTTTAAACAATTATGATTTCAATATTTTTTATTTGTAAGAATTAATTGACTCAAAATTTTGGACATACTCAAAAGAAAAAATTTAGTGCATTTAAAAATAGTACATTCAAAAAACTTCCATAATCATAATCCATAATGGATAATTTAAGCATGTTAAATTTTTCAAAAAATTTCAACCATTGAATCTGCTACGTCTGCGCGATAGCGCTGACATCGCGATCCTCTTGACAGCGTTGCGGCCGTTAGGTCGAAACTGCTTTCACAGGAAATATTTCATTCTTTTAATTAAAAAAATCTCTAAAAATATTTGGTGAATTTATTTTTTTGAAATTTTTATTCTCTACTTTGAAATGACAGATATTACTTCCTCAGTGCTTTTTCCTTTTGCTCTTTACTTTCCTCCACGGTTACTTGCTCTTCAGAGTGAATTGCATATTCTTTAATAAACGGTATTCCTATCCTCTCCATCGCCGCATCCAAAAAACTAGGACCGATCTGAATCTTTTTTTGTTGTTTGCTGAGAACTGCTGCTTCATCAGAAAAACTGCTTCCATTTGTGCCAATTATATAATCGGTATTTGCAAAAAAAGACCATTCTGCGATAGCGCCTTGTTGATCAGCAACATCTTGGCGTTTAGCAACCTCCTGAGACAGGGAATAAATACGACCTTTTAATTCCTTGTCCTCCTCAAGCTTCTTAACATCTACAGGATCTTCAGCAGCAACATAAAAGACAGTCTTAGGATTACTTTTTAAGGCCTTTCTCATCTCCTCTTTATAGAGCTCAATCATGGGTTTTCCCATTTCCTCTTCATAATTTCTTATCATATTTTCCAGGTTAACTTTATTTTTCCAGTAATCATCTTCATTTTTTTTACCATACCTTCTGATGTGAACACCAACCATGGGTACTCCAGCGAGACGATTCTTTTCGATAAAAGCATCTATTCTGCTTTGGATGCTGGGGATCGGGCGAAGTTGCTGATAAAAATTGAGATACTCTTTTTTATATCGATCAAAGTCTATATTAGATGGTTGGATCTTCATTAAATATCTGATGTCTATAATCTTGTTTTGATCGTTGCAAATACCATTTAGATCCCCAAAAGTTCCATAACCATAATGTGACTGTGGATCTACTTCTCCAACCTCTTCAAGTAAGGCCATCTTAGGATTTTCGAAAAGCTGGCGCCAAGATGCAGGCATATGATTTTTTTTATATTTTATTTTATTTATATCTAAATTAAGTTTAGCTTTTGTTATATTCAACTACCGGAGTATGGAGTAAGGGGTAAGTGCCAGGCGTGGCACTAATCGATATAGGAGCTAAAGTAAAAATTGATGCGCAAAAAAAGAAAGTGATAGTTGAATTTAAATCACTCAATTGCTAGTTGAAGAATAAATAATCTTTCCATTGTTTTTGATGTGTTCAATTAATTCCATGTTTTTTATATTATCAAAAATTATCAAATCAAATTTATATGGTAAATACAACTCATCTAATTTCAAACTAAGAAAAGAAAGATCATCCAATAAAATATTCTTACCATATAATACTAAATCAATATCAGAACTATGTCTAAAGTTGCCTATTGCTCTAGAACCAATGATTAAAACTTTATAAATTTTTTTAAATTCCTTAAAGGTGTTGATAATTTCACAGAGTTGTAAATAAGAAAGACCATAATTATTGTTATTATTATTATCTGTACTATGATTCATATTCTAATATTGCCCATAATATTCATAATATTTTGTGGAAGATTATAGTAAATCTAATTTGGAATTTAAATCTTTAAAAAGAATAAAATATTTATTTCGAATTTTTTCAATTATTTCTTTTGCCATAGTCTCATCATAGGTATGTGTTGTTAAATTTCGAGACTTAAGCATTTTCATCCATTCCTCACCATCAGTAATTAAACCATCTTGAAAGCTTTGTTCAATTGTTGGGCGAGGACCTGCAATGTCAGAGTAACCTTTATATAGTAAATAATCTTGCAGGGTTTTCCAAGATAACTCATAAGTATATTCAAAACATTGAATTAAACCTTGTTCTTCAAACTTATTTAAATTTTTTTGAGAAGTAATCTCCTCTAATTGTGAAAACGCTTTTTTCAAATTGGAAAAATGTTGTTGCCATCTAAGTTTATTCATAGCATATCCTAGATATCCATTAATTTATTTTGCAAGCGCATGATTTTTTTTAATTGAGAAAGTGGAATTGCAGGAGAGTAGTTACCATTAATGCCTTCCATATCTTCGGCCATACAAAGTGAATTTATAATTGCTTCTTCTGTTGTCTCTATAACTGCTTGATAGAGAGGATCCATCCTTTGATCTAAAATAATTTTTAATTTATAAACCATTTTGCGAGTTTCTCGTGGAACTCGATTGGCGGTTGAAAAAGCAATGATAATTTCTCCTGACCCATGGGCCGCATATGAACCAGTTTTACCAACTCCAAGAGCTGCACGTTTGGCCAAACGATTTAATTGATGCCCATGCAAAGGAGCATCGGTTGCAACTACTACAATAATACTTCCATACATTGAGGTACGTTTATTTAGATGAGTAAATTTGGGGCCTAAAATTTTTCCCACAGGAGCGCCATCAATT
>JADGAM010000097.1 GCA_015232015.1 Oligoflexia bacterium
TATGGAGCATTTCTATTGGAATGTTAAACTTTAAAGCTAGAGAAGACAATTTATAACTATCAATTTGATTTTGGGAAATTGCTTTTCGTCCAAGTCTGCACGAATCATAAATCTCACAATTAGGGAAATTTATTCCTTCTCTATAAAGAGAAGCAAGTAAAAAACCAATATCAAATTTAGCATTATGTGCTAACAGAGGGAGACTTTCAGCAAAATCCATAAATTTAAGCAAGGCCCATTTTAAAGTAGGAGAATTTTTTACCATAGAATCAGTAATTTTATGAATCTCCGTAGTGTATTTCGGAATTTCAATTTCAGGATTAATTAATGTTTGAAATGTTTTAATTTCACCTTCTCTAGTTAATTTAAATCCAGCTATTTCAATTATCTTGTCAGAAAGAGGGGACAAACCTGTAGTTTCAACATCGAACGCAACTATGCCTCTAGGAAAAAAAGAAAGTAAACTTCTTATTTCAATGGATGGAACGTTTATATCAAATTTAATGGGCATTATGATGATCTTTAATAAAAAATATAAATATAGTTTTGTACTTAACTTGATTTAAACTTAATAACAATAAAATTATTTTTAAAAATTATACAATGAGATTAATAATTTAATTCTGTGTTTTGAATTCCCGCATTTCTCACATTTAGCAAGCAGGCCAGTGTAATGACACGGTCGTCTCATTAAAATAAAAAGTGATTTTGGAGGTAAATAGTTGACTCTGTCGTTTTAACTTTCTAAAAATCAAAGATTTCCAAATTTTCAAAATTTATGTTAATTTTCACCTGTCAATGAATTTTTGGGCACAACTTGCTTGAGAATTTGCATAGTTCATCTATCCTTTTTTGATCATCCTGACAACTTCAATTCCGGCAAACACAATCTTTGCTTTTGAAGAAGTTCTTAAAACCAAGCATGGGGCGAATAATTTTTTTTATAAATCTATGATCCTGTTCCACAACATTCTTAATGCCAATTAAAAGTTAAAAATAATCATAACTAGCGCCGCCGCTAATTTTCCAAACACATGAACCAACAATCCCTTTGATGATCGAACTTTCGATGCATTTTGTATTCCTATTTTTTCATTAAGCTAATTAAAAAGAGACTCTATTGGTTGTCTGATTCCACTTATGATTGCAGAATCTATTTTTTCAAACATGTTTAATTCAGGGCCGTCTTTTTTCTTTTTAATTGGAGTTGTGACCTTTACTCCATTGTTTCTATCTAATTCTTTCGTAAAGGTATCGTCTATGTAAGCTTTATCAGCATAAAAGGTACGTTAAAATAATTGCATGCGATGTCCTCTTTAAATACAGTGATGTCGCTAGTGCTGGCAGGAGAAATATATGCAATCTCAGGCAGAGGTAAAGCACGTTCCTTCTTGATGCCTACAAGGTGTAATTTTACTCCATAATAATATTCATCTTTGCATGAAAAATAACCTTTGTTTGCTATAGTATTTGCCGTCTTGGCATTTCCGCTTTGCTTGCTTTTAGCAATTATAATAGGAAGAGAATCTACTACTTGAGGAAGATGCTCTAACGATGTAATCTGTGCTTTTTTTTGAAGAGCTTCAATCAGATGAGGATAGACATCAATAAGTTTATTCACTCTATAAACAAAAGATTCGTAACCTTTTAGTAAGGGAAACCAGTCTTACATATGTGATGTAGTATAATTATAGATCGACTTCAAGCGAAGGCGTCCTTTTATAATACCGTAAATAAGAATTGTCAGAACTTCTTCAATAATTAAAAAATTTTTATTATAGTTACTTTCTCTCTCAATAAATAAAAACAAATCTTTATTCCATATGTCTGCAATGGTAATATACAGTGAGATGAGTTGGGTCTGCCAATCCATTTGGTACTCCTTAGTAAAGTGTTTTTGCCAAAATAAACTTTACTAAACTCATCTCTTTTTATCTAGCGATCAAGACTAACTTGTTGATATATTTATACTTAACTTATTTAGTCTGGCTTAACTTTTAATTGGCATTAATTAAGGTATTTATCTGGTAGAACAGGCGGTCACCCGCCTGAGCCCCATTTCCTCACCCATCGTGCCCTATTAAGGCAATAGGCGGATGATAATATCATTCAAGATACTTCCACTTCAAAATAGACGATGAACAATTTCAGCTTTAGGTAATGGAAACGCTTTCATAAAAAGATCAAATTTATCCCACTCATAGGACCGTTTTTGGCTTCGTCGATTTATCCACTTGAAAAATATTCTTGTGGCCTTATCAACAAATATTTTCACACTCCTGAAATTATGAGAGACGCCATAGTAATTTATGTGTCCTCTAATCTTGCTTTGGAATGTTTTCCATAAGAATGCTAATCTATATTTGTTTCTATTTTCTCTACACCAAATAGTGATTTCATTGATCTTATTCTTAAAAGTTTTATTATACGTTTTGATTTTGATAATCAATTTACTCTTCTTCGATTTACCAATATAGAATAAGAATCCCAAAAACTTAAACGTTCCCTGCTCAATGCCTTTTTTCATATCATTTCTGCTAAACGACACTGTTTTTGTTTTATCTTCATTTAAGATCAATGAGAATCTTTCTAATCTCTTCTTTAGCGCTACCATTACTCTGCTTGCATCGTTTTTATTTACCAAGATAACGAGGTCATCAGCATATCTCACCATTTGAATATTACCTTTGACTGCTGGAGATACCATGTCTCTTATCCAGATATCTATTGCATAATGTGCAAAGATATTTGCAAGTACTGGACTGGCCACCGAACCTTGAACAGATCCGTTATCACTAACGGATAGATCTCCATCTGACAACACCCCAGCTTTAAGCATTCTTACAATGTATTTAATAAATCTTTCATCTTTAATAAGAGAACTAATTTTCGATGATTAATTTCTCCGAAAAAATTTTTCAAATCAACATCGATCACCATTCCATCGTATTTCTTGCCAAGACATTTATCCAAATCTTTGATGGCATCATGACAGCTGCGTCCTTCTCGAAAGCCGTAAGATTCATTTACAAATATCGGTTCGTAAATAGCACTTAAGATTTTGCTAAAAAGCAGTTGTACAATTTTATCTTCAAAGTTACTAATCCCTAGCGAACGAAATTTACCATCTCCTTTTGGTATCAGTACTTGTTTGACAGGAGCCCCCTCATACCGGTAACTATGTTTGAAAATTTGTAATTAAGTTAAATTCCCCCTCTTTAAGCAATCATTGCACTTGTTCAATTAAAATAAAAATCAAAAAAAATTAAAAAAAAATGCATTTTCCTTAGCGCTGGGTCGTAGCCATCAATGAAAAGTGAGGTAAATAAGAGAATGGTAAGCAATAAAACAAAAATATTAAATTGCTAATACAAATAATTAGAGATGTGATGATTCCAGATAATATTAAAAATCCACCGACCCTTTCTGTTACACCCTCAGAGGTAAAACAACTAGAGGATGTTCTAAATAGTGTCTCCCCTGTTTCATCTTCTAATGATGATTTGAGTATAACTCTTACACAAAAGCAATGGAAGCTTCTTCGTACAGTCGTTAGTTCCTTCCTTTGGTTACTTTCACTATTGCCTGTTAGAAAAGCAGGTATTGAAATAATTCGCAAAGTATTCAATATTTCTTTGTCACCATTAGTGAAAGAACATTCAAAAAAAGAAAATAATGATAATACATCAACTCCTGTTACACCTCCTATCGCTACTAATGAATGTGAAGATTGTGATAGCAATTCGAATGAAAATTCTAATGGTAAATCAAATTCATCAGATGAAACTATTCCCGGTCCTAAATCTCGTCCCAATCATCATGGTCGTCGCAAAAGTGATGATTTTAAAGATGTGCCAAAAGTTGATTTTTTTCCTGAATTAAAATCTGGAGATCAGTGTCTAGGCCCAGACTGTCGCGGAAAAGTATATCCATTTCTGGTTGAGGGAGAAGTTCGCAAAGTATTACGATTTGTTTTTTCTCCTCCATTTCAACCAACAATTTATCAGATGCATGATTTACGTTGCAATATTTGTTTTAGAGTTTATAAGGCAAAGATACCAATAGAATTGATTGAGGATGGAGCGCTTGATGAAAGATATCTATATTCAGCACAAATTGCATTAGTAATTTTCCACTATGGATTTGGTCTGCCCATGCATCGTCTTGATTTGTTACAATCGTTAATAGGAGAACGATTCCCAGAATCAACCCAATTTGATATATGTGAAAAGGTCGCAAATATATTTAAATGTATGGTTGATGCTATAGAAAGAGAAGCGGCCAATAGTTTTCTTTTTCAAGGAGATGATGTTGGCAATCGTGTTCGAGATTTGAATGCAATATTAAGAGAGCGTCGATCTGATAATAAAATAGTTTATAGAGAGGGCGTACATACATCTCTCTTGATCGCTACTACTAACGAGGGACATTTGTTGCCAGTATCAAAAACAGGTATTATTCACTTTGGAGAACTTTTAGATCAAGTTCTTTCTAAAAGATCAGCAAATCTACCTCCAGTGAATTTAGTTTGTGATGCAAATAAAGTAAATAAAACTTTTGTTGGTGATATTATAACTGGAGGTTGTTGGCAACACGCTAGAGATTATTTTGTTAAAGCAAAAAATAATTTTCCAAAAGAAGCAATAGTATTTATTGATTTGTTTAAAAATATTTTCAAGATAGACAGAGAGACTCATCAAATGAATGCAGTAGAGCGACTTGAATACCTTAAAAAAAATGCACAACCTATTGCTAAAGAAATTAAAAAGTTAGTAGATGATTCCGTTACTAAAAAAATAGCATTACCAAAAAGTGAACTAGGAGAGGCATTTACATATTTTCAAAATCAATATGATAAATTAAGTTTACCTTTTGAAATTGCAGGAATGCCTATCCACAATAATATTTCTGAATGGTGTACTTATCTTTTTGTCAGATTGTTGGTAAATTCAAAATTCTATAACACAGCTGCCGGAGCAGCAATCGGTGATACAATTATTACGATGATTTTATTTAGTTATCTATCACTTGTTAATCCATACGATTACATGCTTTACTGTTATAAACATAAAGAAGAAATGAAAAAAAATCCACATGATTTTTTTCCTTGGAAATTAGGAGAAAAGATTGAAAGTATGCCCAAAAATAAACAGATGAAATTTTGGGCACCTTCGCCTCCAATAGATCAGGATTTATTTGATAAACCCAAAGTATGCACATAGAGAGGAGTACCAATTGGATTGAAACTCAAGCTTAGGTAATTCTCTTCCATGGATCAGGAAAATTAACACTTTTAGGATCACCACCACGTAATAGTAATTGAATATGTTCTACTATTACTTCTGATGGTATCTCTTCTGGCCTCCACCACTTAAAACGACCTTCAGCAACTCTCTTGGTAATCATTAATTCTCCATGGCCATCGAATAAATATAATCTGATCATGGTTTTATAATGATTGATAAAAACGAAAATTCCACCTTCAAGAGGATTTTTATCCATACTTAAGCGGCACGCGGCCGCGGTTCCATTGAAACCGTTTCTAAAATCTAAAGGTTCTAAACAAATAAATATTTTTGTTTGAGATGTTAGTTGTATTGTCATTTGGCACTTCCCATAAATATGTTAACAATGGAAATGATGTCTTGGCCATTGCAAACGTTTAGCTCCAAAGAAGCTCCTGAAACAGATGTTAATTTTAGTATAGAAAATTTTGTGAAAGCTTCTTTAGACGTAAGTGTATCTATTCGAGGTAGTTCTTTTATAATAATTGGTCTGCATTTAGTGGATTGCAGTTTTTTTAGTTTTAGTTTTTTGTTCTTTGTTTTGGCAACCCACTCCCAAATAGCACTATTAGAAATTCCTGTTGCTTCTGCAACTTTGCGACGTCCATACTTTGCAACAGCAGCAATAACTTTTTCCTTTAATTGCTCAGAATACTTTCTTTGCTTTTTAGATGTTCCAATTTCAAAACTAGTAGATACTTCATTTGCAATTAAATCTAACTCTGACATAAAATACATACCTCCTGTTAAATAAAAACAGAATGCCATAATTAATTATTTTTATCTACGCACAGTTATCGCAATGAGGGTTTCCAAAAAGATCTTATGGTGGAGCTTGGGATGGCAAATTGGTTTGAGGTCAATTGGGTCATGCCAGAGTAGTTGGGGTACTCAAAAATCCATCCTATGCTGGAGTATATGTTTATGGACGTTATAAATATGCAAAAATGCTTACAGAAAGTGGGAAAATAATTTATCAAACAAAAAAACTACCGATAGAATCTTGGCCTGTCACGATTCAAAATCATCATGAAGGTTATATTACATGGGAGGCTTTCTTGAAAAACCAAAATGAATTAGACCCATCCAATAGATTGGTCGCAGCAACACTGGAGACACGATGGAATGATTCTTTGGAGAAATTAGAAGAAATTACAAAGCAGTACGGTGAATATAAAAGTAAAAACAAGTTAGATTTCAGCATAGATCAAAAACAAAAATTATTTTCACTGGCCAAAGATCTGCCCCGCTTGTGGAATTCCCAAAGTACTAATCCGAAAGATCGCAAAAGGATTTTGCGCTTATTAATCAAAGATATAACAGTTGAAAAACCAGCGAGGAAAAAATTGATTTTTCATATACGTTGGCAAGGAGGTACATGCGAAGATCTTGCAATTGATTTATTACCTGATATTGCTGAACGAATCAGATATCCTAACGAAATAGTAGAAAAAGTTAGGACACTTTCCAAATCTCTCTCTGATCAAGAAATAGTAGAAGAATTTAATTCGGTCGGGATGAAAAGTGCCAAAGGAAAAAAATTTACTTTTAGTATGATTGAATGGATTCGATATAAGCATAAAATTAGCAGTGTTGAATTTAATCATCCTGATGAGCTTACGGTTAAACAATTGAGCAATAAATTTGATGTCAATTGCTATGTTGTCTATTACTGGATAGGAAAAAAATATCTTACAGTTAGAAGAAAAAATAAAGGTTCCCAATACTGGATTACACTTACCAAGGAAAAAGAAAAAGAATTGAAAAATTGGATTAAAAATTCTTCTAAAATTTACAAAGTAAGAGAATTAAAAAAATTAAAATACCAAAAACGGATTGTAGGAGGTGCAATATGAAATCATCATGCCAATCCCTAGCGGACGAAATTTACCATCTCCTTTTGGTATCAGTACTTGTTTGACAGGAGCAGGATAATAAGAATTCTTTTTCATCCGCTCAACCAACGCCTCGATATTCTCTTCTAACTTAACTGTATAATCGTCTTTACTTATTCCGACTATTCCCACGGCCTTCTTTCCATCCAGCTCGTGAAAACAGTAAATTAGATTTTCCTTATTGAAGTGTTGGATTAACCAATTAAACTCCCTTTTTGGATCCTCTTTAGAAAGTATCTTTATTCTCTTCAGTTTTGTTTCCAATTCACACGTATTTTGTTTCATATGATTCTTGTTGCTCCTCAGAGATCAATATTACCCAGGTCCTTCCCTCCACAGTCGTTACTTGCTTCTTCGGTACTACTACCCAGCTGACTTCCTATATCCCATTTCAACCTCCTCGCTTTTACACTTGATCAGCTGATACTCTCATCATGGAAAGGATGTAGGAGATCCCTAGTTCACTCCTCTAACCTTCACAACATGCCACGCTCTAAGATCCCGCCGGTCTCATACAGAGGTTTATCCCAATCCACTCTATACAATATTGACTTCCATACAATGCAATATGTCGTCGACCAGAATACTAAAAATTTCAGGCCTCAATCACTTAGGAAGACTCTTGCGGCCTGCTGTTTATTTCTGTGTACGCTTAACTCATATCATTACCTCCACGAGCTCAACACTCGATCCTCGGTGCATTGGGTATGCTTCCGAGCGTGGACTTTCACCACTAGTTAGGGTGCGCTTATCTAGGCGCACGCATTGTCTGATTTAAATGTCAGTATCATTCTTCTTGTTGTACGCTTCAGCACCTTCTTTATTGGCCCCACTCTTATCAATGTTTATTTTTTTTGGAGTGCCATTTCTTTTGATTGCCTTTTTGAAAAATTTTTTTGCTGCTTTCGTATCTCTCTTAGCTGTTAAAAGAAAATCAACTGTATCACCATCTTTATCCATGGCCCTATAGAGGTATTTCCATTCACCGTTTACCTTTACATATGTTTTGTCCACACGCCAACTTCCGCCAACAAGTTTTTTCTTTTTTTGAAATTCGATCTCTAAAAGGGGATTGTATTTTACGACCCAATCATTGATGGTTGAGTGGTCAACCTTAACACCTCTCTCTTCCATCATCTCTTCGATATCGCGATAGCTTAATGAATACCTATCGTACCAGTAAACACTTTGTAAAATTATGTCCTTGGGAAATCTCATTTTTTTAAAGCTTATGATTTTTATCTCTTATTTGTTTTTTGACTTGAAGATGTATGGAGCTAAATGAAAAAACTTTAGGAAGATTTTTAAACCCGACAGAGCTTAAAATGGAGCGGGTTAAGAGATTCGAACTCTCGACCTTCTGCATGGCAAGCAGACGCTCTAGCCAGCTGAGCTAAACCCGCTCAAAAATAGTTTTGAAGTTAAGAAGAATATTACCTATTCTCATAGTTAAATGTCAATCTTCATTTTCTTTACAAAAATTAAAAAACACGGCCACGGTATCTAGTTAAAATCCATTCTCAGCCCTCAACATAAATCCTGATTTTATAAATAACGATTCAAGATAATCAGGTTGGTCTAGCGATTCTGGGCATTAAAATTCTCCTCTCAAAATTGAGCATATTAAAATAATTATTTGTAAACAGAGATTTCCAGAAAAGCTGAAAATCTTTTCCTTTAAAGACAACATTCTATCAAAGGAAAAAAATGTTTCCGCAACTATAAATTTGGGAAAAATATTTGAATAGATAAGTCGTTGTTGTTATCGTTAATTTCTAACAAAAAACAACAACGATGGGTTTTTATGCCTATTAATTTATCATTTTGTAAAGTCGTGAGATTTATTGCAGATTTATACAAAGATATTTTTGATGGAGGCTTAACAAACTATGTAGTTTTATATCTATGCCATTGTATGGCATAGATATATTGATCTGAAGTAGTAAAATCAATACCAGGAACACCATCAATAATCTCATTATCAGATTCAATTAATAAGTTTAATGGTAATAGATTCATGAAACGTTTACGAATAAGCATATTGCGAAAATGCTGTCACGTAATTGTTGGAATTTTTATTAATACTTTGTAATATTTAAAATCCTAATTAAGCTTAGTAAATTTATTTTTTGAGGTGCTATAAATCTATGAAAATTTCAAACAGTATAAAAAGGTATGATTTAATTGTTATTGGTTCTGGACCCGGAGGCTATATTGCTGCAATCAGGGCCTCACAGCTGGGAAAGCAAGTGCTGCTAATAGAAAAAGAGAAACTTGGAGGTGTTTGCTTAAATAAAGGGTGCATACCTACAAAAGCATTAATTAAATCTGCGAGAATGGTCCATGCAATATCTGAGATGAAAGATTTAGGAATAAATTTAGATTCTAATTCAATCTCATTGGATGGAATAAAGGCCTTATCACGTGCTAATACTGTTGCAGATCGAGTATCTAAGGGAGTTGCTCTCTTAATGAAAAAAAATAAGATTGAAGTCATTTATGGTTTTGCTAAATTGGCCGATGAAATGAACGTAGAAATATACAATGTAAATAATGAACTTAATACTGTAGTCTCTGCAACAAAAATAATCGTGGCCACAGGATCAAAATATAAAAGCTTTGATGGTTTAAAACACGATGGAGTTAGACTTTTAGGTGCGTGGGAAGCTTTGAAAATAAAAGAATTTCCAAAGTCCGTGGCAATTATTGGAGCAGGGGCAATTGGAGTGGAATTTTCGTATTTTTATAATGCTTTCGGAGCAGATGTAAGCATATTTGAGTTGCAAGATAATCTTCTTCCTTTAGAAGACCGTGATTCTAGTATTGAAATTGAGCGAGCATACAGAAGATACGGAATAAAATTAAATTTGGGTCTTAAAAATGGAGTTAAAGCACAAAATTGCGATGATCATATTGAAATAATATATGAGGAAAAAAAAGAATCCTTTGATATTGCAATAATTGCCGTGGGAATGATTGGTAATATTTATAATATCGGTCTTGAAAAAATTGATATCAAGTGTGATAAAGGTTTTATTGCTACTGACGAATTTGGAAGAACTAATGTTGAAAATATTTATGCAATTGGGGATGTAGTAGGTGCTCCATTACTGGCACACGTAGCATCTCATCAGGGAATAATCGCAGTAGAACATATGTTTGATCAAAAACCCCATCCAATTAATTACAAAAACATACCTAGCTGTACATATTCTGTACCTGAAGTTGCATCAATTGGTCTTACTGAAGATTATTTAAATAAAAATAACATTAAGTATCGTATGGGAAAACTACCATTTATTTCCAATGGCAAGGCCATCGCTTCAAACGAAAAAAATGGAATGATAAAAGTTTTAATAGATGAAAATGATAGGCTGCTTGGTGCACATATCGTTGGAGAACATGCGACAGAATTGCTGTTTGAATATGCTTTACTTAAGGAACAAAATGCTAAAGTTCACGATATTATCAGTGCCATTCATCCTCATCCAACTCTAGGAGAATCATTGGCAGAAGCAATATTATTAGCGTATAATCGATCTCTCAACTTTTAATAATTATTTTTTTCAATTTTTCAATTAAAAAAGGTGCAATGATAATGATCTATAATGTTCAAATACCTGATATGGGCAAAAATATCAAAGATGTAATAATAAGTAAGTGGTGTAAGAATGTTGGTGAACATATATCTTTTGATGATACTTTATTAGAAGTATCTACAGATAAAATTGTTTCAGAAATCCCCTCTGAAGTTAATGGAACAATAACAAAAATATTTTTTGAAGAAGGAAATATTGTTACTGTGGGAACAATAATTGCGACTATTGCAACTATGGATCCAGCAGATATCGCAATTAAAGGAGAGTCTTAAAAGTGAAAAAGACTTCAATTATTCTTGGAATAATCTTATGTATAATTTTTATAGGGATAATCCTTTACAAAATAAATAACAAAGATAGCAAAAACATTACTGATGAAAGTAACGATGTGATACAGGAAAGTGAACATGAAAGTGATGCTAGAGCTGTTGCAACTCCAACTATTGAAGAAAATAAGCTTAATCAAACATCAAATTCTGTAAGTGCGAAAGTAAATAAAACTTTGAGCAATAATATCTCTAAAAAAAGTTTTCAAAACTTCCAAAATAATTTAATTAAATCTAATTCTAAAAATATGGATGCTTCATCTTCTCCCTCCGATCAAAACTCTATCTATAATCAAATGGCGGTAAATGCAATCAAACTAATAGGGGAAGGAAAAAAAGAGCAAGGAGTTAACGAGCTAAATGAGGTATTAAAAAAAGATCCTAAAAATGAGATAGCACTAGAGGGATTGGGATTATACTATTTAGAAGAAGGAAAAAATTTAGACAAGGCACTTGATTACTTTCAAAAAATGATTGAAATTAATCCCACCAATCCAATAGCTATAAGCGAAATCGCTTATGTAATTGAAGAATTACAAGGAATAGAAAGAGTTGAAAGTTATCTCAAGGATTTGTATGATAAAAATTCTAACTCACCTATTCTGGCCTCGGCCCTTGCGCAAACACTAATACGAGCTGGAAAAACAGAGGATGCTATCGCATACCTAGAGGTGGCCGCTCGGGAAAATAAAAAAATCGGTGAACCAAATTATGCTTTAGAAGAGCTTGCTTTTTCTCAAATGGAAGTTGAAAGGACACAAGATGCCATAAAGAGTTACAAAACATTATTAACATCGAAACAAGTAGAGTGTGATAAATTAAATGCGACTCAAAATATTAAAAGAGAAAAATTAGATAATTGCACAGAAGAACTCTTTAGTGCCAAAATAAATTTAGTCCAAGCTTATATTCAAGCTTATCTTAAGGATAAAGATCGTAATAATTGTGATGAGGCCAACAATATTTTGAGAAATGTTGAAAATAAATACAAAGACGATCCTGGACTTAAAAATATATTTAAAGAACTAATGGAAAAATGTCAGTAATTAAAGTTATTTCTTCTAAAAACATAAGTATATTTTTTTATATCATTTTTTTATTGATATTATTTTCTTATTCATACTCTTGTTCTCACCTAGTATATCATCCTACTAGTATTGAATACTATTCTCCAACTAACTTTGGTCTAGCATACAATGATATTTTTTTTCATTCTAAAGATAATGTTAAATTACATGGACAAATAATAACATCAACAAAAACAACCTCAGCCTCAACAGCAACAGCAACAGTTCAACAACCAAGCAACAATAAAGATAATAATAACAAAAACTATAAGGGAACCATTTTATTTTTTCATGGAAATGCAGAAAATCTTTCTTCACATTTTGCTCAATTTATTTTTATTGTAAATGAAGGATATGATTTAGTTGTCTTTGATTATCGAGGTTATGGAAAATCAGAAGGAATACCTGATCAACTTGGCCTTTATTTAGACTCTTTAGCAGCATTAGATATGGCCTACTATCATCATCAAGATCGCTTGAGAGAATTAAGAGAGCTAAGAAAACTAAAAGAGTTTAAAGAGGAATTCAAAAACAAACCACCGCTGTTTGTAGTTTATGGGCAAAGTCTCGGTGGAATTGTGGCAATGAAGGGTATTATGAATTTTAATCAAACAAAACGAAATAATATAGATCTTATAGTAATGGATTCAACTTTTAGCTCTTATCAAGATATTTCATGTGATATTTTACAAAGGAGTTTTTTAACTTACATTTTTTCTCCTTTGGCCTATCTTCTTGTTTCAGATTTAACAGAGATAAAATCATCTTTACCCAAAGTGAATAGACCAGTGTTAGTAATACATGGAACAAATGATTCTGTTATTCCAATAAAATTTGGAAAAGAGATCTATGATTTAATCAATCCGCGAGTCGATAAATGGTTTTGGATAGTAGAGAAAGGAAGACACATTGAAACTTTTTTTGTAGGAAATAAAATATATCAAAAGAAATTTTTAGAATTTTTAAATAAAATTAGAAGCTCTAATTTATCTACGATTACCGCCTCTGCCGCCGCCGCCACGATCTCTGTCACCACGATCTCTGTCACCAAATGAAGGACGTCTATCTCCTCTATCACCTCTGTCTCCGCCTCCTCTTCTAAAGCCACCACCGCCGCCGCCTTCAGAAGGACGAGCTTCGCTAACTCTAATAGTTCTTTCTTTAAATTCTGTTCCATCTAACTCGCCAATTGCCTTGGCCATATCTTCACTTGATGTCATTTCAACAAAACCAAAACCCTTTGAACGACCAGTTTCCTTGTCTTTAATAATTCTTGCACTCTCAACACTACCAAATTTTGCAAAAAGGTCAGAAAGTTCATTCTCAGTCGTTCCCCATGATAAATTACCTACATAAATCTTTGCCATAAAAAAAAATCCTTAAGAAAAAAGCATCCCAATATTTAGGGTCTGCGCATGTTAAACCTTGACTAACAAATTATTTTTTATTTGTTTGTCAGTCAATATATATTTTACTCGCGAATTAGGTTTATTGAAAGAAGAAATTATAGTTGCAAAAATTTAATATTACGCAAAAAATGTTATAAAAATTTTCTTCATTTAAAAAATACTAAAACTTTTATGATTGATTATTCTTCATAAATACTATTTGATCAAAATGGGTTGCATGTATTATTAATACTTAAATATTATAAGAAAATAGTATGTCTTCGTGTATGTCGCGTATTATTGAATGTCGTATATAAAGGAAAAAACATTGAGTTTGGACTTAAATTTTAAACTAATCACTTCTGACAATGCATATAAGTTGATCAGCAAATATATTGACGATAATATTCATTCGCTTATAAGTCACTGGGAAATTGCACAAACTCTTATTGTACCATTAATGCATTCTAAAAATATGTATCTAGGTAAAAATGTATTAGCACAAAGAAATGCTCCACCATTTGATAGGATTGGAATGGATGGAATTGCGATTAACTTCGAACATGCAAAAGAAAACAAATTATATTCTTTTCCAATTGAGGGAACTCAATATGCAGGACACGAGGTCAAATCACTACAATCAATGAATAATTGTATAGAAGTCATGACGGGCGCGCCTCTACCACATGGGTGTAATACTGTTATTCCATATGAAGATCTAAAAATAGATTCAAATAAAAATATCTTAACAGCATGCTTACAATTAAACATTAAAGAGATTAAAGAAGGTTCAAATATTTTAAAAAGTGGCAGTGACTACATAAAAGGTAACCTTTTACTTAAAAAAGGAACCAAACTTAATTCATCTCATCTGGGAATACTTGCATCCGAAGGTATAGAAAATGTGACCGTATTTAAAAACCCATTGGAAAATTTACCTGTTATGGTGATCTCCACAGGAGATGAAGTAATTACAGACTTTAACCTTGAACTTTTACCATATCAAATAAGATCATCTAACATCTACTCTATATGCTCTGAACTTGAGGAAAATGGTTTAAAAAACATAAATGTCTGCCACTTTAAAGATGATAAAATAAGAATGTTAAAAGAACTAAGTGAAATACTTAAAAAATACGCAGTCATAATAATTTGTGGAGGTATTTCAAAGGGAAAATTTGATTTTGTTGCAGAGGTGCTTAGTGAATTAAAAGTTGAAAAAATATTTCATGGTGTGGCCCAAAAACCTGGCAAACCTTTATATTTTGGTTACAAGAATGAATCATTAATTTTTGCATTACCAGGAAATCCCTTGTCATCATTAATTTGCCTAAGAAGATATGTTATTGAAGGTTTAAAAAAATTTTCTGCTTTAACAATTTCATCTACTTTATCTGGCCCATCCATTCCCCCTGATTTTTCATCTACAATTGAGAAAAACAGTCAACCTAGTCTAGATAGTCCTAGTCATAATCATCAGCATGACCCATTAAGTACATCTCCAAAAAAAGAAGATACTTCCCTCTACTCTATTTTGGCCGAAGATATTAAAATCAATCATAAAAAAGCAAATAGCTTTACTCAATTTTTTCCTGTAAAAGTAACTTTTTCAAACGATGCCCATATTTATGCCAAACCTCTCATCTATAATAATTCAGGTGATTATCTTTCTCTGCGAGATAGTGATGGTTTTATTAGTGTAATAAACGATGATTCTGATAATTTTGACAATTACGGAAAAATAGGAAATGTTTACCCGCTATATCTTTGGGGAAAAGGATTTTAGAGGTACTTTAGAAGGAAAAAAGTAATGTTAGATTATTATGGCCGAACAATACATAAGCTAAGACTTTCCATTACAGATGAATGTAATTTAAAGTGCTTTTATTGTAAACCTACATCCAATTCCAATTCCAATTCCAATTCCAATTCCAATTCCAAT
>JADGAM010000098.1 GCA_015232015.1 Oligoflexia bacterium
TAAAAAACAAAACAGATACTCAAAAATATTCTGACCTTTATTTTGGTAATAATCTTTCTACTAATCCAACAGATTGGGAAGCATTCTTAAAAATATTAAACTCTAATGGTATTAACTTATCTTTCATTGATAAAACAATTTTATGGTCTCTTTTACAAATGAATATTAGACCAGATCTTTCTTCACCAACTTCTAATTTGCAATTGCTCATTAATGAAAATGGTAATGGGATGTATTGGGAATTTTCAGTTAATGAAACATCTAACGTTCTCGCTTCATTATTTTCTAAAAACGATAGCTCATTTAACCTTGAAAATTTAATAGAAGAAAAAAGTGAAATCTCTCTAATGATAGATGATATTGAAAAAAGAACTACCAAGAAATACACTGATAGATCTACTGATGATATACAAAATACTTCAGATATAATTAAAAAACCCTCTGCTAAAAAAGAAAAGAAAGAAAAAAAAGAATCTTTGTTTTTTTATCCCTATGTATTTGGTTTGGAGACAATTGCGAATCATTATAAATCTAAATACTCTCTTTTAGAACTAGCTGAGTTATTAGATAAATATTATAATTTTTCCATTATTGTAAATGATGATTTTGAAAAATTTCTTAATCTCTCTACTGAATTACGATCAAATGTCGATTTTAAGAAAAATTATTTTCACGAAGATGAAATCTTAAAGCAGTATGAACAAATACCAAAAATCGATTTTTCGAAAGTAATAAATAACTATCTTAAAAACAATTATAAGATTTCTGCAAAATCAATTTATAAAATTTCAAATTTTCTATTTAATATTAACAATTTAAACGAACAACCTTTATCAAAAACTAGTGAACAATTAGTCTCAAATGTAAATAATAATAACAATGATAAAAATTCTCAAAATGATATAAAGGATATAAAGATACTTTGTAATAAAGATATAAACACTTACACAAAATTTTTATTAAACATAAAAGATCAACAAATAAAAGGAAATATATTCGGTAACTTTTCTGTTAATCAAAACAAAAGTGCATTGGCCTTTTCTAATCAAATTATTAACTATCCTTTTTCACTCTTTAATAGTCCTCTTATTGGCACTTTAAACATTCATCCTACTGCTAGTAACACATTTGCTACATTTTGTTTTATACAAAATCTCTCAACTACAAACAGATATACACTCTCTTTAATATCTAGCAACGACAGAGATCCCTCTCAGCATATATATCATTTATTAAAATTTGATTTAAAAAATTTAAATTCACTAGAAGGAATTAAACAATTGTTACAAAATGCTAGATATATTATTTTAAAAAATCCTTTGCGATTAATTCTTGAATCCAAAAGAACCAATAAAGATCAACTAGAAAAAATTATGTCTATGGATGTTCCTATATATCATTCTCCTGCTCTTGGTGATATTTGGGGTGTTGCCCATTTAGCAAATAATCCATCAGGAATAATTATTGATGATAGAAACATTGAACATGGTTTTTGCTTTCAAACTAATAATAAAGACAAATGATAATAACCAACAACAAGGACTAATATATGAAATACCTTTCTATTGATATTGAATCAACCGGTCTTGAAAGAAATTCCTATCTAATAGAATTCGCTGCTGTACCTTTTGATGCCTCTACTGGAAAAATTGAAAATGAACAATTTTCATTTCACTCATATATCCAATGCCCATCTTTTGAATCTATACGCCCTATCTTAGATCCCTGGGTTATTGAACATAATAAAGATTTAATAATTTGCGCAAATAAAGAAGGTATTCCTTTGCCTAATTTTAAAAAGTATCTTCAACACTACTTAGAATCTGAACAAATTATAAAATATTTTGATAATGAAAAAATTACCTTATTTGGCAAATCACTTAATGCTTTAGATCTGCCATTTTTACATCGAGACTTAGGGTATGATTTTATGAATAAATATTTCTCCCATAAAGTTATGGATCTTACTTCATTTGCTTTTGGTTTGATTGATTTGAATATTCTATCTAAAGGATTAGATTCGAGCTCAGAGCTAATGAAATATTTCAACAAGGGAATAGTTGCTCATACTGCAACCGAAGATGCTATTAATACAATAGATATATATCTACGCTTAATAAGCAAATTCAAAAATCAAGGAAGCATCACCTCTCTTACTTAATAGTAAAAAATGGTGTTGGATCAATTGCCTTTCCAGATTTTCTAACCTCAAAATGTAAATGTGGTCCTGTCGATCTGCCAGAGTTACCAGTTAAAGCAATGATTTGCCCTTTTTTAATATTATCACCTTGCTGAACTAATTGTTTAGATAAATGCCCGTATAATGAAGAAACACCTTTTTCATGACTAATCATTAAAAATTTCCCATATCCACCATAATCCTCTGAGGACACTGTTACTTCTCCATCTTCAACTGCCAATACATATGATCCCATAGGGGCAGCAACATCTAGTCCCTCGTGAAAAGGACGATTTCCTCTATCTTCTCCATAAAGTGATGTTATCATATTTGAAGATGGAGTTGGCCAAAGAAAATATCCATCATAGTAACTGCCATCTGAATACATAGTCTCTCCATTCATAAATGAAGAGCTCATTAATTTAGGTACTATTCCAATATTTTGTGGAATAAATGCCCACTCTCCTTTCTTCCATTTCAGATTTCTATTTGCATTTGATATAGAATTACGAGATACATTGAACTCATTAACTAAGGAATCTAAGGAGTCACCTTCTCTAATTAGAACATACTTGCCACTTCTTATGTAGGAAGTAGAACAAGAACAGAGAGGGATCAGTAAAACCATTAAAATAAAATATTTTTTAATATGCATTAATTAATATTTTAAAATCACTCTTAATGGATAACAAGATAATTAAAAAATTGATTTAAAAATAATTATCTAATTTATCTAATTCATATCATTTTAATCTAGAATTAAGGTCTCTATTAATTTTTGTAGCTCATTAGTGTATGGATATACTTCTGTTAAATAGCCAATCGGAGTAATAGATATGTATCCTTGATCAATTAACTTACAATCACTATCCTCAATCTCTTTATAACCTTGATAATCTGTGCCAATCCAAAAAAAAGTTTTTTCCCTTGGACTCTGAAAAGGAATAACACTACCTGAGTATTTTCTAAAACCGTGTTTAGCTATCTTTGCTCCAACAATATTTTTATCGTAAGGAACATTGATATTTAAAAAAAATCTTGGAGGTATTAGTTTAGTAATATTATTTAATATTAGTTGTTTTAAAAAATTGGCCGCGTAAGCAAAGTCTTTTGGCAGGTCTTTAAATTTATTATTAAATTCTACGGCCAAACTAACTGACATAGAAGGTATTAAATGGAAAGCTGCCTCTCTGGCCGCACCTACTGTTCCTGAATAAAAGATATCTTGTCCCAGATTTCCTCCTCTATTAACCCCCGATATAACAATATCTGGAGGTGTTTCTTTCCAAAGATATCTTAAGGCCGCTATAATACAATCTGCAGGAAAACCATCTACCGAATAAAAGTTTTTTGATAGTTCATCTATTTGAATTGGTCTTCGTAGATTTAAACTGTGTCCGGTAGTTGAACGCTCATGACTTGGTGCCACTATCAACACTTCACAATTTTTAATTTCAGAAAAGACCTCCATTAAAACTTTTAAACAAGGTGCTTGTATCCCATCATCATTACTAATTAGTATTCTCATAATAACTTCTATTATCCTATTGCTCTAATGTACTTTATTATTACTTTTCTATAATCCAATTAATTGATTGATTCAATTTTTTTAAATCAACATTCCTATAACAAACTTCAATACTCTGATCTATTGGTAGTGATAAAAATTCCATCTTCACATAATCATTATTAAAATTTGATAACAAAATTTTTATATTTGGCAATTGAGTCCTTATTATTAACTTTAATGGTGTTTGCACGTTACTATTTCTTATATAAAACAATTGCAAGAAACCAAATATCGCCTCTTGATTAAAATATTGTCCAAATAAATCAGATTCAACTATTATTCCCTGAAGATAAGGAGATTCTAATAGTAAATTTAATTCATTACTTTCTCTATAGTGCCACCAATATGGATGTTTAAAACTATCATAATATTTTCTTCCAAGATCATCTGAAAATTCTAAAGGAAAAGTTGTAGCACAAAAATTATCAATCGTTGTTGCTCTAGCATTGTCCATTTCTTCCAACTTACTCCACAAGTTATTTTTTATAGAAAACTCTAATAAATCATCAAGCATTTTTTGTATAATAAAGTCTCTTTCATTCTCGTATTTCAAAAAATAAAAAGAATTTTTTGAATACTCTTGAGAGAGAATTTCAAAAAACTTATATTGTTGTAAAAAATTAAATGATCTCGGTCTAAAATCAAAGGAGTAACTTTTAATGTTTAAATTTTTTAAAAAAGCAATAGTTCTTAAATCATAAATTCCTTCAACTCGTATTTTTATATTTTTCATAACTATAATTCCTGAATTTCTGCAATTTTAATTATTAATAATTTTTTTTCTTAGAAAGAAATTTTAATATTCCTTTAAAAAAAAGAAACCTTTCGGAAGTAGCTATCGACTCTGGATGAAATTGATATGTTACACCTCTTTCAAATCTTCCGGCCATACAATTAAATGATCTCTGATTCTCTAAACATTGTAATACTAAATCAAATTTTTTGATGGCCGGAAATTTTTGAATAAAAGAAAAGGTATCTACTACTAAAGAATTATAGCATTGTACTTCTATTTGTTTACTCCAAAACTTCTGAGGGAAAATTCCTGACCAATGAGGTATGCAAAATGGAGTTACTTGTCCATGTAATGGTTTATCAGAGCGTTTTACTTCGAATCCAATGATATTCCATAAAATCTGGTGCCCTAAGCAAATTCCCAAGTGAAAAATACTTCTATTTAAAAGTAACCTTTTAATCTCTCCGTAGAGATGTTGATAATCGCTAGGATGTCCCGGCCCAGGGCCATATATTAAAACCAATCGCTCATTATTTTCATCCTCTTGCGTGTTTGCCTTTACCAGATTACAATTTTTTAAAAATGCTAATACATTTTTATAAGGAATTACTTCAATATTATTTTCTGCAATCCCCATTTGAACTAAAGTGGAAAAAATATTGTAGGTAAAACTATCTTCAAAATCTAAAATTACTATTGAGGCCTTGAAAGATATCTTAGAAAAATAGTTATAAACAACCATCTAGCTCCCAGGTCGACTAAGTGGAGTAAAAATATTATCACCAAAATTAAGATAAAAATAAAAGTTAAAATCTCCATGTCCTCTGTTTTGGCTAGTTACATAAGTCATATCCAATTTCCAACAATTATTTAATGGACTGTAAGATGCTGTATAAGTGGCCAGAGTGTATTCTTTTATAACTAAGTCATAATCATAGGTACCTCGAAGTGCAAGGACAGCAAGCGGAGAAAATGCCCAATTGATAGTAAACTTTTTAGTGGGAGGAGCTGGAGGCTCAATAGTGTTATCATATTGAAAATTAAACCCGACATTCACACCTTCAATAGTTTTACCAATTCCCAGTGTAAAGATATCTTTTTTTGTCTTATAAAAATGGTAATCAGAGATGCTTATTCCCCAATCTAGAATAGCAAAACCTGTTGAGACAGCTAATCTAGTTAATTTATCAACAAGCTTGGGTTTATCAGGTCCAGTTCTTAATAATACACCTTGAGAAATATTAAAACTAGCTATTGAGGAATAATCAAAATTATTTTTTACATAGGAACCATCTTGGTTATAATCAAAAACTTTAGGAGTTTTTTTGAATATTGAATTGTTGAGAATAAATTCTAAAGTATTTCTTGTTTCAATATCAGTCTTATATTCTCTAGGGCTATCTAAATAATCAAAAAGTCCCACTCCTCCCCGCCTCTCGCTAATTTGATCAGCAAAAAAAGTATTTCCCCAAGAATGTTGATCTGAAGTATAGTGATGTCTTAAATCAACATAAATAGAATGACGGTAACCACCTCTCACTAAAGAATATTTTTCATCAACATAACTACCCTCTAACTTTGGTAGGCCACCAATCATGTAATCTTTATCACTATTACTTAAATTATTTTGGGTAGAATCCATAAAAAATTTATTGTCATCAGAAACCTTTTCAAGACACTTTGTACATTGGAGATTATTTGATTCCACTCGCACATTTTTATCTGCTTTATCTTTTTCTCTTTGCTTTGCAATCATTTCTTCGTTCATTTCTATTTGATCAATTGGAATCTCCTCTATGTAACCTGTATTATAAATTTTTTCTATCTCAAAAAAGGCATCGGATACAAATACTGTACCTCTTTTAGTAAAACGTTTATCTTTAGATTCATAAGGAAATTGATAAAACATATTTTCTGATTTAATTTTTGTTTCAAATGTAACAGGGCCTAGTCGACCAAAGCTCCAGTTAATATAGGGATTGGCCTCCAAGCGATGAGCATTTCTAATAAGTTTATTCCTTTCAATATTACCATTTTGATTTAAATGTACTCCTTCATCGTGGTCAACGTGACCTTGTCTAAAGTAATTATAATTTAAGTCTGCGCCTAATGAGACATTGTAAAAAAAAGGAATTTTCGAGTAAAAAAGTGGCCAAGGTGCCAGACTTACAGAAAGTCGAGGAAGTGTTTGCACATATTGATAATCAAATGCTACTGGATCACTATAAATAAGATTTTTATTATAATTAACCTCTAAATTAAAATCTGCTAAGGAAAGCTTGGAATTAAAAAAAGTATGAAAAGGTAACTCAGAACCCATCGGTTTAGTTGTAATATATGGATTGTAGTCAGCTAAAATATCTGTCTCTCTAGCATTCATGAAATACATATGGTGGTTTAAATAATTTCCAAATTGAAAGTGATGCTCATAACTTCCATAATAGCGCAAATAATGAGTGTTTGATGGAGTATCTCTATCTGTATGTGGGTCTGCATCTGTAGATGGATCTGCTCGGCGAGAATCGATACTTGGAGAAATATAATACCTATCATTGGCCTGCAAGGAATGAATCTCAAACCATTTGCTTTCACCTAAAACATGTCTATACTCTAAATCATTAGCAAACCCTTTCTTGCCCATTGATCCTGGTATTAAGGTCATATCTGTATTGTCACTTATGGCCCAAAAAAATGGCTGTCTATATTGAAACCCATTTTTAAATGAGAGTGAAAAATGTGGAAAAAGAAATCCCGTCTGTCTGCCCTTTTTAATTGGTAACACCATATAAGGGATATATAAAATAGGCACACCATTAGATTTTACTAGTGCATTCTGAATATGAACATATTGCCTTAAAGTAATCTTAATTTTTTTTCCATAAATAGACCACGATTCCGGACAATCCAAACAAGTAGTATATTCAGCATCAGTGGCAAGGATTACATCTGACGATATTTTGGTGGCCCATTCTGCAATCACACGATAACCGCTGGTAACAATTCGAGCATTCCTTATGGTTAAACGTTTGGAGTTGATACTATAATTCATTTCCTGTCCATACATGGTGAGATCTCCACCCATGTAACGAACATTTCCCTTAACTTCAACCTCCCTATTATTAACAAAAAAAGAGGCCTTCTCTCCGTAAATAGTTTCTCCTCCATGAATTATAACCACATTTCCAACGGCCTCAAATATGTTTTTCTCTGGATAACGAATGCTTTTATCAGCGGTAATTTTAATTTGATCTCCAACCGACATTTCTAAAGGGGAAGCAAAGGCAATGCTACTAAAATTTAAATTAAAGTTTGAATTCAAATTCAAATTCAAAATTAAATTTAAAAAATGAAAAATACATACACATACATAAAACAATATGTATCTAATAGTTTTAGAATGAAATATTGTTAGCTCTCTTTTTCTTAAACAGATATGTTTGTACAGCACCAACAAAATAGTACGAACCTGTAACCAATACTTTTTTCCCCTGCAATTCTTTACTTGTAACAAAGCTCTCCCAATCTTCGATGTAACGAACGAAATTTTTTTCAATACCACTAATATCACTAAATTTTTTAAAAAAATCACTACTAAAATGAAAAGCTTTTGTGTGATCAAATGATGTGAAGTATATATTTTTTGCTAACGAGATACTTTTGCCAAAAAGTTTGAAGATCAAGAAAGGTTCTTCTTCATAAGATCTTTTCGATAAAGCAATTAATGCACAATCGAAATCTTTTGCGAAATGAATTAACTTTCTTACTCCATCTAAATTATGTGATCCAATAAAAACAAATTGTGAATTATTATCTTGATAAGTAATCTGCTCATTTCGTCCTTTAAAATATGGAATGTCATCTACCAACGAAATATATTCTTGATGAGTTTTATCAGCTATATTCGCTATGTTTGTTGCTATATATGCTTTATTTGCTATATCTGTATTTCTCTCAATTATTTTAAACAACACAAATGCTAAAAATCGATTGCGTTTAGAAAAATTATCTTCCCTACTTAAAAGACCTGTTTCAAAAAGATCAATCCAATTAATACAATTAATCTCACCACACTCATTGCAAAAATTTCTAGCATACTCACTTGTTAATTCTCTTAAATATTTTAATTCAAAGTTTGTAATTAGTGGTGCTTTAGACCTACATATGCCCAATTTTTCCATTAAAATATTTTTATAACCCACTCCTAATAAATCTTCATGATCACGTGATATCGATGTGATTGCTGTTAAATCAGCATCAAAAAGATTAACTCCATCAATACGACCACCAATTCCAACCTCTAAGACAAGTACTTTTAAAAAATTGTCTTCAAATGAAAGAACATGTTTGATAAAAACGCACAAAAGAAGTTCGTAATAGCTAATCTTTTCCCCTAGTAATTCCGATCTCTCATACTCACTCTCTAACAATAATTTTAATTTATCGTAAGAAATTAATTTACCATCAACACTTATTCTTTCTCTAATACTCATTACATGAGGTGAAATCCAAAGGGCGTGATGAATCCCCGAATTTTGCAAAAGATACGAAAGCGCATATGCCGTTTCTCCCTTTCCATTAGTTCCCGCCACCGTAACAATTTTTATTTTCCTTATGCTGGTAATCTCTGCAATTGAATCTTTTAGCATTCTTTCTAAGCGTAAAGAACCTTTTTTGAACTTTTCTTTGCCAACCCTTTGTAAACACCAATTATTTATCTCATTTTCTCTTTCAATATCGAAATCAGGGTCAATACTTAAATAAGATTTATTTACGTTCATTTATTTTAAACACCATTGTTAAAAACAAATTAAAAACATTAAAAACAAATTAAACAATAGTAAACTATATCACTTAATTATTTTAAAAAACAGCCGAAAAGAAATTATAAGAAATGTTTGAAAACAATGAGGTAGTCATGCAAAAATTTTTATTTATAAAAAATATCATACTTCTGTTGGCCTTTTTCTCAATCACTTTGCCTCATATTCCTGCAAATGCCAGTACTGAGACTTCTCTTTCTCGAGCTCGTAGCATTCCTCTTGCACCACCTCTTTCAGTTGAAAGAACTAATTCGATTCCTCTATCAACAGAAAAAGAAGATGATGTCTCGACAGATGTGTATACATCCTCAAAAGTTTCAAATTGTACTCCAGTTAATGCTCTAAAATTGATTGTTAATCGTATAAATATTATTAAAAATGGAATAAACGCTGACATATCTCAATACGAAAAGAATCTATTAAAAATTGAATATCAAACACTCGTTATGGAATTTTTATATAAGAGCAAAAATCAACATAAACTTTATCATCAACCTAATAAGAATATTGTAGATAACATTAGTAAAAAAGTTATTGACCCTCAAATAGAAAGTCTTAAAAGAATACTCAAGCAAGAGCAAACATTTTCTCAAATTCCTCAACAGCTAAAAGATAAGTTAACAGCAACTTCTACTATGGATTCAACTCAAAAAATTGTTCTAATAAAAGAACTATCTCAGATAAAAATAAATGCTAATTTTTATTCTAATCCAAAAGAGACGGAGAAGCAGAGACAGAATATAAGCAATAAAATCACACTCCTTACTAGTGAACTGCAAAGTGCAAAAAAGACAGGTATTAATAAAAATATTAGAAAAATTGAAGATAATATTAATTCATTATTAGAATATGAAAAGGAACCTTTTATTACTTCTAATCATGATAAAATCGAAGCACTTAATTCTGAGATAACTTTTTTAGAAGCTTTTAAAAATCCTGATTCTACGAATTTAATGCAATTTACGAAAGAACTCTCAACCATTCCTCCTAATCCTGCTAATCCTTCTATACCTTCTGAACTACAACTGAAGGATGAGGATGATGAAATAATTCCCCCTATGTCAAAAGATTCTAAAGGGAATGAAGATCCCAAGAAACAGGAACGTCAGATAAAAACTCTTGTTGAAAAATTGGGATTACTACAAAATCAATTCACTGATCTTAAAAAAAAGGATTGCAAAGCTGCTAATAATTTTAAAAAATCATTCGGTTCCTTACCTAAAGCTGCTAATGCTTTTAAAAAATTATTTGATAAATTACCTGCTGATTTATTCACACCTGATAATTTAAAGAATAACCCACATCACCTACCTGATAATTTGTTCTCTGATCATGGATATACTGAAAGTCGCTGCCCTACTTTAGATAATCCAATAAGCACTTCTGCTAGAGGTAAATTAACAAAAAACGATCTCTCTTTTGGAGACGATGAACCTAGCACTCCCTCCGTTTGTCCTGATGAAAATGATGACGATGAAGACGGAGTAGATCCTGATTCAGACGATAATTCTGATGATGAAGATTGCCCTGGTTCAGTAGTATCTGAAGATAGTAATAAAGATAAAAGCGTAATTGATGGTCTGGCAGATGATGCAGACAAAATCTCAAAAAAGATTAAAAACGATCAAAAAGAAAAAGCACCTCCGGCCCCTAAGCCAATACCCTATGCACTACCTGCTCCATCTTTTCCTATGCCTTCCATCCCTTGGCCTAATACCGGTTATCTGAAAGGATTATATTGAATTACAAAAATTACAACAAATAGCTCTGATCATCTGAACCCAATACCACTATTCTATCATTTCCAATCTCTCCGATTTCTTTATAAAGTAATGTTTGAAAATTAGGTTTCAAATGTCCAACAAAGATTGGAACATCTTTAGGCATTTTTTTAATTTCCTCTTTGATAGAGTTGGGGGTGTGATGAAAACTATTAGTTGCAATTTTTTGCATGAAATTTGGAAAACTTACTTCTGTAAATATGGCCTTTAAATTTTTATACCCTTTTGCTAATTCCCAAATTCTCTCAGTCGGTCCTGTATCTTGAGTAAACACTATTGCTTTATCTTTTTTTTCGAGAATAAAACCCATAGAATTACATGGATGATTTACAGGTACTGGTAAAATATTAAAATCTTCTAATTGAACAGCTTTTTCTGGATGTGTTCCAAAAAAACGTATTGTGGGATTATTTTTATTGGGAAGCTTGCTAAAATCAGGCCAAATAATATCATTCATGAGGTGTGTGGTTATTGCTTTTTTCACTTCATCATCAGCATACACTTCGAATGGTTTTTGTCGATGACCAAAACAATTATCACATAAAAACGCAATGTCTTTAATATGATCCAAATGAGAGTGTGATAGAAGAATATAATCAATCTTAATTTGCTCTTCGATCATAATTCCTTCTGCCACAGAACCAGCATCGATTAACAATTGCCCATCAACCAAATAAGAAGTAACTTTATAACCTGGGGAAACACCACCATGTCCTCCAATAACTCTTACTATCATAATTATTCTCCACAAAAGAAAACAAAAAAAATTCAAATACTACTTTCTTGTCTAGTTTATCTAACTAGTTAAATAAACCTTACTAGTTAAACTAGTATTCTATGAATAATTGTAAAATAAATTTTATTCATAATCAACTTTAGCTAACTTTTCTTTTTGTATCCTTAACTGGCGGTGCGATCGAAGCAGGTGCAGAGATAGTAGAAGTAGTATCAGTATTTTGTTTTTCATTGTTATCATCTTCTAATTTAGTTACAGGTCCAGTACTCTCTTCTCCTTCTCTGTACATATTAGATTTTTTAAATGCACTCTCAAATGCATCTACAACCTCTTCAGAAAATTGTCTTCCTCTATACTGAATAATCTCATTATATGCACGCATTGGAGGTAATCCCTTACGATATGGTCTATTACTCGTAATTGCATCAAATGTGTCGGCCACTGAAATTATTTGCGCTAAAATTGAAAAATCACTTCCTTTAATCCCGTAAGGATATCCTTTACCATCAGGTCTCTCATGATGAAATCTCACGCCATCCACTACTGTTTTTAATCCTTCAATATTTCCTAAAATCTCATGCCCTAAACGTGGATGTTCTTTCATATGCTCAAATTCTTCTTTACTAAGAGGAGCTCTTTTTTTCAAAATACTATCATCAATCCCAATTTTTCCTATATCATGGAGAACGCCTGCAAGTTTTAGATCATCTAATTCTTTCTGTGATAAATTCATTTCTCGACCGACAACTTCTGCAAAATGAGCAACCCTTTTAGTATGCCCTCCAGTATAGCTATCCTTCTTATCAATAGCGTTTGCAAATGCCGCTGAAACTTGAAGCAATTGTTTTTTCGCTCTTTCAACTGCAGAAACATACTGTAATATAATACTCATTTGGTTTGATACTGCTTGAATAAATTGAGCATCTTCTCTACTAAAAACACCTTTTATAGAATTTATCGCTTGAACAACTCCTAACAATTCTCCCTCCACAACCAATGGTGCAAGCAACATATCTCTGCACTTTATTGATTGAGTCTCTTCTTCCAATTCACTTTTTTTGTTTCGTGTATCTGTCGTAACATCTGGAATGTGAAGTATGGCCATATAATAAGCACAAGCACCCGGAAAAGAATTTTCATCAATTTTATAACTGATCCTTATTTTCTCTCGATCATTAATCAAGGACTTAATTTCATAGTACACTTCTTCTCTTTCCCTATCTACCCTGTAAATTTTAACACTCTCGCATTCTAACAACTCTCTTAATTTAGCTACTCCTCTTTTATAAACTTCTTTATCAGCTCGTTTTGCTTGGGCCGCTGAACTAATAGTTTCACTAAATTTAATTAAATTATCATATCTTTTTATTTTGGTATTTAAGGTGAATATTACCGATTCTCTGTCATCTTGCTCAACTTGCAATATTTGAATATTTTTTTTTAATGATTTTATTTCCGATTCTTTTTTCTTAGTCTTCATAGTTCAATGTTCAATTAAATTTAACGCTAATAATTTTTTATTTTTTCTTAGCATTTTGTCGGTAAATATCTTCTAAGACTTAAGAATTTATTTGATTTATGATTTGATTTATTTGATGTTCGATTGGATGTTATTTATTTGATGTTTATTCAGTTGTTGATAAGTATCCTTATTACTTATATCAAGAATAGACGCTAATAACTTTGCTAATGTTTTTTTTCTTATTCCTGTGTCCAATATTTCTTGGGCCAAAGATTTTAATTCTTTATTTTTTAGCCTACTAATTCTAATCTTGCTACTAACTCCATCTTTATTAAAATGATCAACATTTACTAGTAAACAAAATTCTCCTTTTAATACTATATTATCCCGAACATTATTCCATTCATTCGCATTAAAACGATGAACTGTCTCAAATTTTTTTGTTAGTTCTCGACAAATACAAAGTGATGAAAAAGGAAATTTATCCACTAAAAATTCAACTGTTTTTATTAATCTTTTGCCAGATTCAAAGAAAATAAATGTTCCATCTGTATATTCTAATACATCAATAATTTTCGTTTGTTTGTCATTTTCTCTAGGAAAAAAACCAAAAAAATGGAAAGGATATGGAGGCAGCCCAGATAATTCCAAAGCAACCAATATTGAACTCACTCCAGGAATCGATTTTATTTCAATTTCATTTTTTAACGACATTTCAATTAATGGATATGCTGGATCAGATATTATCGGGTTCCCAGCATCAGAAAGCAAATAGACATCGTTTTCTTCTTTCAAAATGGAAATAATCTTATCAATTTTTTTTTCTTCTGAATGATCATGAAATGAGATAATTTCTCTTTTTACTTTATTTTCCTCTTCTTCCTTATATTTATCATTAAAATATTTATCATTAAAACCATTACTACTCCTACCATTATTATAATTGATACTTCTGATTCTTTGTAACAAATCACTAAAAACTCGAGTATCTTCTACAACAAAATATTTTCCATTTTTTAAAGCATCATAGGCCCTAAATGTTAAATCATTCACGTTACCAATATCCACACTTAATAAGTAAAGTATTCCCGACATAAAATTACCTTCGTATTAAATATTTTCCTAGCATGATAGAATAAAGAATAAATGTAACATAATTAAATTACAAATAACAAAACCCATATTATCAGGAGTGTCTATTATGTCTATGCAGGCCATTGTACACACTGACGTTAACGGAAATATAATTATTCAAATGAACGGAGGTCTTGATTACGAAACAAACATCCCTCTAAAAAAAGAATTATTTTCGTTAATAAAACAATATTCATCATCAACTATCACTCTAGATTTTTATAATGTTGATTTTGTTGGTTCTTCAGGAATAAACTACTTTGTAGAAATTATCAATACATTAAACCAAAAAGAATTACGTTTAAAATTAACAAATGTTAAACCTGAATTTATAAAAGTCTTTAAACTCTATCAAATGAATAATATTGAATCAATCGTTGAAGATGTTAATAGGAATAGAATTAAAAATATTGAAACAAATGTTTTAAATGAATAGTTTATATATCGTGTACCGATAATCGTCTCGATCATTAAAATCTTAAATTAATTACATCAAAATAGATTATATTTTTTGACTTTAACCTAGACATAAAATCATATTTTTTTTCACGACTTAATTGATCAATCAATTTTAAATTGTCCATCATTAAATATGGGTTCCATCTCTTAGCACTTGCATCCCCACCACCTCCACTACTTACATCTGCCCCCCCACCGTAGTCACTATAATCAGCGTCATCATATGGAGTAAGCTCTCCATATGATGACGCTGATTATAATGACTACGGTGGGGGGGCAGATGTAAGTAGTGGAGGTGGTGGGGATGAGTGTA
>JADGAM010000099.1 GCA_015232015.1 Oligoflexia bacterium
ATAGATCCTTATTGGAATCGGTTATGAATCCTTCTGCTCAATTGCTTCAAGGAACATATATGAGTGGGAATAATAATTTATTCAATACGCCTATAATAAATAGTGCTTTAACTTTCAATTCTGGATTAAATCAAGGAATTGGAGAAATAAGATTTAATAATCAAAATATTATAAATCCTTTTGCTGTCAATCAATTAGATATGTCAAATAGAACATTGACAAATTATTATAATACCCAAACAAACCTACTTAGAGATTTTACTACAGGTAATACTGAGCAGGGATTTAATTTTGATAGAATAAAAATTTAGAGTAGTAGTTATTTTTTGACGGGCCCTTAGTGATTGCTGGTTTTTTTATTAAAGTGATAAAGAAATAAAAAAAGAATAATTGGTGAAATAATTAATATTGAAAAAATAAAAATATAAACAAAAGAAAATTTATTTTCATTAGGCGATTCTTCGGACATTTGTAATTTGGATTGAAGCTCTCCACCAGCACTAATTCCGCTAAATTCTCCGGTAACAAAAAGCAATGATGCTGGTTTTCTATTATTAGACGATTTAGTAGAAGATTGTTTTTTTACTTCTTTGGTTACATTTTTTGACGAGTTATCATCGAAGGCCAATACTGTTGTTGTAAGAAAAAATATCATAATAATGCCAGAGAATAACGGTTTAGTTTTCTGCAGAAAGAAAGTAGAAAGAGAAGATAGCAAATAATATTTATTGTTTCCCATAAAAATCCCCCCTTATCCACATGATTTAATTAAACAGCATTGTTATCATTGCAGGATTGGTTGCAGGATTTCTTATTTTAATCATCCTATGAGAATTAATATCATTCACTAGAATTCTACTGATATATCCTTACACCTGGAGAATGTATCGTTATTTTCTTTAAATTTCTTTAAATTACTAAAAAAAATTTCCTGATATCCGAATAGGAAAAAAGAATCTCTCAATATCACAAGGAAAAAAATATGCGCTTCCTAGTTATTAAAAACCTTGTTAGAATGTTCACTTTTTATATTACTTATATAATATTTTGTATTTTATTTTTAACGACTTACTCTTGCCAATATGTCGAAAAAATTGAAAAAAAGGCCAAGGCAATAAATCAATATGAAATGGTTTCTCTAGAATTTGCTAAAGAAAATCGTCAATTAAAAACTGAAATTGGTAAATTGGAATTTGAAATTCAAAATCTAAAGTCCAGAAACAGTTATCTAGAATTAAAATTAAAACAAAATAAAATTGGGATTGATAAAATATCTGCAGGGTCTTCAGGAATTGTAGAATCAAATGCAAACATTAATGCTCATAAAGGAAGAGGTATTGCCAGTGTGGCCTCTCATACTGTTTTTAATAAAAAAGCTATTAGCAATCATAGTAATATCTCTGATGAAAATGATCCTATAGGTTTTGAATTATACAATTGGAAACCTGAACAACTTGTAACCATGGCCAATACTTCTTTTTCCGAAAGAGATTATGTTAAAGCGACAGAATATTTTAAAGTGTTAATAAAAGAATATCCCAATTATCATGAAATAAATGACCAAATGTATTTTATGGCCGGAGTATCAGCTTATAATTCTGGCAAGTACTATGATTTAGCTCAAAATTATTTAACTACAATTATTAGTAGATATCCATCCTCATCTTTTTATAGAGGGGCCAAATTATGGTTGGCCTTAACTAACTTTAAGGTTGGAAACAGCCATTTGTTTTTTAAAACTGTGGATGAATTTAGATTAAAATATCGTAATACAGAAGAATGGAAAATATTAAGTACTTATTATGAAAATTATAGGAATAAATATAAAAAATAAAAAAATTAAAACATGAAAAAATAATTTTATGAAAAAAATTGAAATAAAAAATATAATTAATGTTGTGTTTGCTTGTGTTTTTTTCTTAATTATATTGTTTGCAAATGCATTATCAAATGTAGCAGCAAATGAATTCTATGCCTATTCTGTAAAGGGACATGTTTTTGCTACAAAAGATAATGATGTTACTGAATTAAAAGTTGGAGATAAAATTGAAGATTTATCGGAAATCAGTACAGAAGAAAATGCTCATATAACATTAATTACAAAAGAAGAGAGATCAAAGTTCCATTTGGCAGGCGCTGGACAAGTAAAATTATTAAATAGAATTATAGAGCTTAAAAGAGGACAAATGTGGGTGCAAGTAACTAAAGAAGTAGCTACAAAAAATGAATATGACGGAGAAGGTGGAGATAGTGGAGTAAAGGGATCGATACATACTGCAAATTCTATTACTAGATATGGAAAAGGTGAAGCAATTTTATCTTATGATCATTTAACTGGGAAATCGCAAATCTTAGTATTAAGTGGTAAGTTTGTATTTAGTAATCTTATTCAAGATGATTTTCGAACTAAAGTCGATTCTGGATTTTTTTCTTTTGTGGCCCAAGATTATAATGAAGGTAGGCCAAGACCACCAACACCTATAGGATATGCTTCTTATCAAAAGATAACCTCATTTTTTAATGATATAAATATGGATCGAAAAAATCGTAATGAGCTACTTGCTAATATTAAAAAAATGGAAAATAGAGAGGAAGAAAAAGTAACAATAGGGAAAATAAAAACAGAGAAAACACCATTAACACAAGCAAGATCTATAGCTTCGATTCAAACTTCAACTTCAGCTTCAAAGATTACTTCTGCTGCTGCGGCCGTGCTTTCAAATAAAGATGAGAATAAAATTATTTTAATAAGAAGAATTAAGGATAGAAAATTAGATTTAATATGGATAAATTAGTTAAAGAAGAATTGAAAAAAGCGCCACCGATGCCGGATATGAATAAGATTTTTTATAGTAAAAAAACAGATGTAAAGATAAAAATATTTGGATTAACAAAAACAAAAGCGAAGAAAAAAAGTGATAAAAATATCGTAGGGCATGCTCCTGCCTCTGTTAACAATAATAGTTATAGTTATAGTTATGCTTATGCTCGCTCAAAAAAGAACTTATCTGAGAATGAACGTACTAAGGAGTTGATTCATCAGAGAAAATACAATGAGGAGGCCAAGTCTTTAATGAACGAATTAAGTAAAGTATCCGGCGGCAACGATAATAGTCATTAAGAGATAGATGTTATCAAATAAAAAAATTAGTAGTTTCAAAGCACTCAAAATGTAGTTATACTCATCAAAAATTATACTCTGTTATTTTATTTAATTTTATTTAATTTAATTTTTTAGATTAAAATGTAAGGTTAAGTGTAAGAAAGAAATGCCTTCATACATTGAAACAAATCCCATGAGTTTCGTTCATTTACATCTGCACTCCCAGTATTCATTGCTAGATGGCGCTATTCGTATATCCGATTTATTAAAAGAGGCCAAAGCACGCGAGATGCCGGCGGTGGCCGTTACAGATCATGGAAATATGTTTGCGGCCATACATTTTTATAGAGATGCAAGGAAGGCGGGTATTAAACCTATTTTAGGTTCAGAGGTTTATTTTACTGACGGATCGCGCTTCGATAGACGAGTAAATCAAAATAGTGCATCTGCAAAGGGTGAGGTGTTAGATTCTCAAGATGAGAATGAGAGTAAACACAGAATTTACCATTTGATACTTTTGGCAAAAAATAAAACGGGATACCAGAATTTATGTAAGCTTATTTCTCTAGCATATCTAGAAGGTTTTTATTATAAGCCTCGCACGGATATAGAAATCTTAAAAAAATACAGTGAAGGGTTAATTGCTTTGTCTGCTTGTTTAAAAGGAGAAATTGGTCACAACTTTTGTATTGGAGACGATGCTCGGGCCATAAGAGCAATTAAAAAATTCCAAGAGATTTATAAAGATGATTTCTATTTAGAGATTCAAGAAAATGGTTTACATGAGCAAAAAGTTGCAAATAAAAAAATTATTGCTTATGCCAAAGAGTATTCTATTCCTTTGGTTGCCACTAACGATTGTCACTACATGAAACGCGAAGATGCCTTAGCACAAGAAGCTTTGATGTGTATTCAGACTGGAAAAACACTAAATGATGAAAAGCGAATGCGCTTAACTACTAATGAGTTTTATTTTAAAAGTCCAGAGGAGATGAGGCGTGCATTTCATTATATTCCCGATGCCTGTGACAATACTCTTAGAATTGCAGATCTATGTAATATTGAATTAAAGTTTAAAGATACCTCAGGAAATCAAATATATCATTTGCCCGAGTTTCCCATAACTACTGAAGAGACAGAGGAGTGTTTTTTTCGAAGGATAACCAAAGAAAGATTGCAAGAACGTTTTAATGGTCCCCACTTTAGAAAACTTAAATCACAAGTAAATTGGGAGAGTGAAACGAGGCAGACCTACCTTAAGCGTTTAGATGAAGAAGTTGAGATGATTATTAAGACTGGCTTTGTTGGTTACTTTTTGGTGGTAGCAGATTTCATTAAATGGGCCAAAGATAATAAAATTCCTGTGGGGCCTGGTCGTGGTTCCGGAGTTGGTTCACTAGTTGCTTATTCAATCGGAATAACAAACGTAAACCCTCTTCCATATAATTTACTCTTTGAACGTTTCATAAACCCTGAAAGAATTTCTATGCCCGATTTTGATGTGGATTTTTGTCAGGATAGAAGAAATCAAGTTATTCAATATGTGACTGAAAAATACGGAATTGAAAGAGTCGGGCAAATTATAACTTTTGGAAAGTTGTTGGCAAAAGCTGTAATAAGAGATGTGAGCCGGGTGATGTCTGTTCCATATGCTGAGGCAGATGCTTTGGCAAAATTAATTCCAGATGAATTAGGGATTTCTTTAGAAGAAGCAATAGATAAAGAGCCAAAGCTAAAAGAACTAGAAGAAAAAGATGCTAAGGTACGAGAGATTCTTAGTATCTCCAAGCGCCTGGAGGGATTGCTTAGACATGCCTCTATTCATGCAGCAGGAGTAGTAATTACTAATAAACCATTAGTTGAATATGCTCCACTTTTTAGAGGAAAAGAAGGTGAACAAGTTGTTCAATATGATAAAGATTTTTGTGAAAGTATAGGTCTTGTTAAATTTGATTTTTTGGGTTTAAAAACTTTAACTGTAATTGATGAGGCCCAAAAATTAATCTGTAAACATATTAATTCCAAATTTGATATTGAATCAATTGATATAGAAGATTCCAATGTATATAATTTAATTTCTTCAGGGGAAACGATTGGAGTATTTCAGTTAGAGTCTTCAGGCATGAGAGATCTTTGTGCTCGTTTAAGGCCTGATAATCTAGAAGATGTAACTGCCATCAATGCCCTTTATAGACCAGGTCCGCTAGGATCTGGAATGGTGGATGATTTTGTAGAAATTAAACATGGAAGAAAAGAATCGAAATATCTTTTTCCAGAATTAAAACCCATCTTAGAAAATACCTATGGAATTATTGTTTATCAAGAACAAGTTATGAATATGGCCAGAGTTATTGCAGGGTATACTCTGGGGCAAGCAGATATTTTAAGAAAAGCGATGGGAAAAAAATTGATGGATGTGATGGAGGCCCATCGTGAAATTTTTAGGAATAAGGCCAAAGAAAAAAATTTTGATGAAGAAAAAGTTTTAGAATTATTTGATCTTATGTCTAAATTTGCTGAATATGGTTTTAATAAATCGCATGCCTTGGCCTATGCTTTAATTGCTTATCAAACTGCTTATTTGAAATACTATTATCCAGCTCCCTTCTATGCGGCCTTGTTAAGTACAGAATTAAATAATATTGATAAGGTTACTCTTTATATTAACGATGCTAAACTTTTTAAGGTAGAGACATTAGGCCCTGATGTGAATCAATCAAATTGGCGATTCAATGTAGTTGATACTGGCATTCGCTTTGGATTAGGGGCCATCAAAAATGTGGGGGAAAGTGCTGTTAATGATATTTTGAAAGAGAGAAATGAAAATGGAACCTTCAAGGGATTCGTGGATTTTTGTGAACGAGTAAATTTGCGTACTGTAAATAAACGAGTAATGGAGTCATTGATAAAAGTTGGAGCATTTGATAGTTGTGAAAAGTTAAATCGAAAAACTTTACTATTTAATTTGGACAAAATACTGTCCCATGCAGATGCTCATCAAAAAGAAAAAAGCATTGGTCAGATGAATCTTTTTTCTATGGATTCATCTGATGGTGCAGAGACTACTGCTAGTAGTAGTATGATTGAGATTTGTGAAAATGAAGAATTTGAATTTCAAGAACAACTACAACATGAGATGGAATTAATAGGAATATACATTTCAGGTCATCCTTTACAACACTTTAAAGAATTATTGGAAGAAATTACTACCATTAAAATTAAGGACGCCTTAAAATTAAAGGGTACTGGAAAAAGAAGTGTTGTTTTAAGTGGAATAATTTGTAATAGAAAAATTTTAATGACAAAAAAGTCACAAAAGATGGCATTTATTACATTAGAAGATTTAAATGATAAAATTGAGTGTGTGGTTTTCCCAGACACCTATGCGGATTATGAATATCTGTTAGTTAGTGATGATCCTCTGGTGATGGAAGGAGAGATTAATTTAAACGAAGAAAATAAAAAATTTTTCCCAAAAAAAATTATTCGTTTAGAAGATGAAGTAAGTTCAAGAGTGAGCAGTGTAAGCATATATTTAGATATGAATGCTGGTTCACTTAAAGATTCGCCGGAAAAGGTTATTCAGGAATTAAAAAACATTATAACTAAATATAAGGGAGAAATTCCTGTAACTATAATTTTTGAAAATGAAAGAGGAAGGGCCAGAATGCGTTTAGGAGATGAGTATTCGTTGAAACCTTCATTAAATGTCATTAGTAGGATAAATAAGTTTTTATCTGCGGATGTGGTTAAATTCGTATTAACCGCGGAAAATAAAATGAATATGCTATTGCCGCCACAACCATTACCGCAGTCAACATCAATAGAGCTAAAACAAGAGCTTCAACAACAACTGAAACAACAACAAGAGCAATTATTACATAATAAAAATTATAATACTTTAAATGGTTATCAAACTACGCTTAATATGGAGTTTTAATATGAGAGTGAAAAACATTTTTACAATCATAAATATGTATTTAGTGATGATTATGGTGATAATAGGAATGTTATTTTTACTAGTGCCAATAGCGAAGGTGGCCCAGGCGCAGATTCAGACGCAAGTGCAAGGTGAAAGTAGTATTGAGATTATTGATGAGGAACAAAAAGATTTATATAAAGAGGCCTTATATAGTGATGCTTTTTTAATGGCAATTGTTTCATATCTTAATAGTAATAAATTAGAAGGAACATTATTTTTAAATCAATATAAGAATAAATTAGGAAAAGCATTAACGCTTGTTGAAAAAAAAGTTAGAGATGAGTTTATTACAAAATTAAGAGAAGAAGGAGTCCTTTCCTCATCTTCAGAAGATACTGAAGATACTATAGATAAAGGTAATGAAAAAATTACTGATGACCAACAAAAAGATTTAGATAACAAAATTAATATAAAAAAACTCCAATATAAAATCGATTTTTTTAAAAAAAATCGATTACTACCAGTAATATCTTCTTACAAAGTTAAGCATAATGTTCGTGATTCAATAAATCCTAAAAAACAACTTTTGCAAATGGAAGTGACAATTAATCAAGATCTGCTTATGCCTCTCTATAATGGAATTGTTGGTATCAAGACAAGCAAAGGGCAACAAAAACTTTTCTTGGCATGTAATATTTCTTTACAAGGTTTAGATTGGACTTCATTAGGAACGAAAGGAGAAGATGTTATTTGTGAACACTTAATTAAGGGTTGGCGTAAGTATATTATAGATGAAAGTGATAAATTTTTTAAAGAAGAAGACATAGAAACAATGGATGCCGTTAGGAGTAGTTTTTATGAGAAAAAAATTATTAAAGAAAGTTTATCAAATACTAATAGCAATACTAATACCAATACATTGTCATCTTCAGGAATAAATATTGATGAAGTTGAGAATAATGCCAATATGATGAAGCTAGAAGTAGTGATAAAAGAAATAAAAAATAATACCATTTTAAAGAGAAAATCTATTCAAGTAGACGGAGATCTAACTATATTTGATTTAAAAAATAATGTGATTACAGACGCCTTAGATTTTAATAAAAAAATATTTAATTCTTTTTATAGTAATAATAATAAGGAAAATAATAAAATGGTCGTTGAAATATCTGGAAATATTTATCGTTCCAGCATTTCTGCTTTAGAAAAAGCTGTAGCAGTAGTGAAAAAAAATCTAACCTCAGTTTCTGTAAATACTTTGATATTAAATAAAACACTAACAATAAAAAATTTTAAGAATTACCTTGATGTTTTTAATATACAAAATATTCTTTTAACTAAAAGAGCGAAGGCCTCATTTTTTAAAACCTATCCTTCTTTATACCAAAATGGATTAGTTATTTTAAAAATTGAAGCAAAAGAATCGGAAGAAACTCTTAGAGATTTAATTTTGTCATTAGATGGACAAAGTTTAAATAGTAATGTGACAATTACAATTCCTGATAAGCAAAATATTTTTGAGATACAATTAGTGCCTAAATTATAATTTAGAAATAATGCGAATACATTTATGTTGAATAAAATATCATTAAATAATACCAATCATATTAATCCGATTATCTTAAAGATTTTACAAAAGAGATACCCAGGTAGTGAACAACAAAATGAATTTCTATCATGGAATCTAAATGAATTACCGGATTTATTATCATTAAAGGATTTAGAAGTAGCTTCTAGAAGAATTGTACAAGCAATTAAAAATAACGAAAAGATTGGTATATATGGAGATTATGATGTTGATGGAACAACTGCAACTGCCATATTGTTTCACTTTTTTAAATTATTAAATTTTGATAAAAATATTACTTGTTTTCAATCAAGTCGTTTTGAAGATGGATATGGATTACATCCTAAGGGTATCTATGATTGCAAAAAACAAGGCATTAGTTTGCTCATAACTGTTGATTGTGGAATAAGTGCGGTTGAGGCCGCTGAAGTAGCATGTAACGAGGGTGTAGACTTAATAATTACTGATCACCATGAAGATTCACTAGAATCAAAAGATCCACTTCCAAAAGCATTAGCAGTGGTTAATCCTAATAGAAGAGACGAAATTTGCCATGATCATCTTGGTGATTTAGCGGGAGTAGGGGTTGCATTTGTTCTTTGTTGGAAAATAAAGAAGGATTTGGAAACATTGGAATTAATGACAATACCTTCGATATATCAGTTACTACCTTTTGTAGCGGTAGGCACTTTATGTGACATGGCCCAACTTAATTCTATTAATTTAAAATTAATAAGGCATGGCCTAAAAGAATTAAAAAAATGCAATTTTCCAGGGCTTACTGTTTTTTTTACCTCTGAAGAGATAAAAAAAGATTTTATATCTAGTGAAAAAATTACTTTTGATATTGGGCCAATGATTAATTCAATCGGAAGGATGGATAGTTCTGAAATTGCGTTAAGTCTATTAACTAGTTCTGATCGCAGAATTGCTCAAACTCATTATCTTCAATTAGAAGAATCAAATTTTAAAAGAAAGAGTATTCAATCACAAGTATTTAATGAAGCAAAGGAAAGTATTTTAAAAAAAATTAGCTCAAATAAAGATTTTAAAATTGCTGTTCTTTATAATCCTAGCTGGCACGAGGGAGTAATTGGAATTGTGGCATCTAAATTAGTAGAGTATTTTAAAACACCTGCCATTGTGCTTACTAAAGTTAGCAGCAAGCTCAATAATAATAATAATGAAGATGGTGAAATATTAAAGGCCTCTGCTCGTTCTGCTGGCCGACTAAGTATCTATGAATTATTAAGCAAATGCGATGATCTTTTACTTAAATATGGAGGTCATGCTGGAGCAGCAGGATTTTCTATTGAAAGAAAAAAACTTCCACTCTTAGAACAAAGATTAAATACACTACTTCAAGATATACCTTTGCTGGAAAGAACAGAAAATACTTCATATGATATCGATGTTTCATTTGATGATGTAGATACAAATTTATTAGATGATCAAGAGTTACTTTCTCCATTTGGAGAAGGAAATCCAGTTCCAATTTTTAGAATGAACAATGCAATTTTAAGTTCTTTCCAAATTATAAAAGATACTCATGTGCGATGGAAGTTTGCTTCAAAAAATAATAAAGATAATAAGGATAACAATTCTAGAAATCGATTTTTGAATGGAATTAGTTTTAATTATATTGGAAGATGGCAAGCGCTTACACCAATTGAGATTTTTAAATACCAAGAGAAAGAGGGGATAACCGTTGAATTTATTTTAAGAAGAAACTGTTTTAATAGGCAACAATTTTTACAATTGATTGTTGAAAGAATTTATCCAAATTTATGTTGAAATTAAAATTTTTTATTTTAATATTTTTTACATTGGTAGGCATTACTATCCATGCTGTTTATGCTGATTCTTTAAAAATTGATACGAAAGAAAATTTTGTTTCATCAAGTGCATATGAATATTTTTTTGATAAGAAAAATCATCTGCTCATTAATAAACTTTTTTACAAACAAGATAGATCTAAAGATAAATCTAATAAAAAATATTTGGCCATAAGTGATAGTGATTTATTTATTCATCTGGATATGAAAAATTTTTTTAATATAGATATAACTAAAGAAGATGTTCAATCTGAGATTTTATCAACATTTATAAATGATAATATTATTAGTGAGAAAATAACATTTTTTTATAAATTACTCTTTTTTAAAATTCGTTTAAAGATGGACACGAAGATATCTTTTTATGAAAATAAGGCACATATACCAATGAATATTGATGTTCCCACTAATGGATCAACATATCTTAATCCTGGGAGTGGACTTTTATATTTTTGGAAAAATGGAGAATTAAAATTTGAGCTTTCAAATGAAAAAGAAACATTACCTAAAATTAACTTAAAAAAAATATCTAACAAAATCGATTTTAAAGGATTAGTTGCCGTAGGACTAAAATACTGTAATGATTCTTCAGAAAATTGTGTTTATAAAATAAAAGCAAAATTAGAAGAAAGAAATATCAACATTGATATATTTGTTCCTAAAGATATTGTAAAAAATGGTTTTTACCCCATGTGGATTGACAATATTTCTGAATTTAATAGAATAATGAAATGGTCTCCATTTAAAGAAAATGAAAATAACTCTGCTGTTTATTTTGAAATTTCTGGATTAAAGAAAGGACAATTTGTAATGGATTATTTTATCACCATGTATTAACAAATTATTTATAGCAAGTACTAGCGAAAATTCCAGCGATTACGAAACAAAATATCAATTTTTTAGCTTAAAATGTAGCAAAAAAACTCCCATCCCTCTAAACGCAGAGAGCAAGCAAGGTTGATTTTTTTTATTTTTATTATTCCCTCCTATCATCACATTTTAAGTTGTTTACCTCATATTATCGAAGTGAGGTATCTACCTATAAAACTATCCTACTAATCGTATTTGTTCTCTCTTATCTGTTAATATTTCTTCTAGTGTTTCACATAAATCATTAAAACAGAAATAACTAACAATAAATCTCCATAGTCCTCTCATCGTTTGCCTTCCTACAATTAATGATTTTACATCTTGTCTAAGTTCAAACAATTGATTGATAAGGTGACCGATTTGAATGCAAGTATAATAATTTTTAACAGCATTCATAGAGGTACGAGAAAATTTATGAGTTAATCCATATCCTGAATTTTTTTGAGTATTGAATCCTTCATTCTCTATTATAAATCTAATTCGTCCATTCTCCGCAACCTCACATATGTTTTGATAGTCAATCCCTATGCTTGAAAGGTAAGCAAATTTATGAATAACTTTATTATCCTGTGATTCAATTAATTCTAGATAGTTCAACAAATGATCATTGTACATTAAATCGTTAATCCAAAAATAGGTGCACTCAATAGTAACTGAAATTTTTTTTGTTTTTCCATCTATCTTCTCTCTTTTGATTATTGTAGAAGTTACCTCTTTTTTATTTTCTTCGTAAATCATCAGAATCCTACGTCTTGAATAAAATCTCTACCTTTCGATAAAATATATACATGAAAATGTAAATATCTATATCGGAGGAAATTATGGAATTAGATGTATTAAAGAAAAAATTAAGTTCATTTAGAGGAGAAGGTGGTCGTATTACTAACGTTAGCGATGAGCTCCTTCTTGAGATTTTATCTGCATGGGAACAATGGACAGGTACTGCACAGGACTTTTATCGAGGGATTGGTAGCAACTATAAAAAAATGGCCAGAATGATTGGTAAAGCAAAACAGTTGAAACGACAAGCAGGTACCGCTCACTTCGAGGAAATAAAGGTTGAGGGAATCACCCATACAGATACTCCCTCCCCAATTTCTTGCGATATTGAAGTTCAGGATAATAATAAAATTATCCGCTTTAGAAAAGTTGATCTACTCATTGAATATCTTAAAAAAGCGGCATAAAAATGCTCCCATCTCGCCGAATAAAAATCTTTGCCTGTAAAATTCCAACTGATATGAGATGTGGATTCGATGTTCTTTTTAAAAAAACTAAAGATCTTATTGGTCTCGACCCAAGATCAGGTCATGCTTTTTTATTTGTTAATAAAAATAGATCTAGAGTTAAAATATTATTTTATGATGGAACTGGATTCGTCTTGATTGCAAAAAGGTTAGATAAGGGGGTCTTCTCGAAATTTAGTCCTTACTATCGAAAAAATATTATTCTAACTCAAGCAGAGTTTGCTTTGTTTTTTGAAGGTGCTCAAATTAATAAAAGATTTATCGAATCACCTACTTCTACTATCACAACTACTCGTTCTAATTCTCGTTCTTTTTAAGTTGAGAGTATTCGTAAGGAGTAAGTACTTCTTTTCCACTATGAATCCTTTTGACAATCCAATCAAAATAGTCGCGAGGATTTATTCCATTAACTTTACATGATTGCACGATACTAAATAGGGCAGCATTTGTGAGTGCTCCTTGCTTTGAGTGTGTACCATACCAAGTTTTTCGTCCAACTACTGGTGGTCTTAAATTTTGTTCCGAAAAATTATTATCTAGCTCTACCTCAATATTTTGAGTACAAACTGTCAATTCTTTGTAGTTCCTTAAAAAATAATTTACTGATTTATCCAGCACACCTCCCTGCACACCTACCTTTTTCTCCTTGAGTTTTTCACAATTTGTTTTTATTTGCTCAAAAAATGGAATCATCTGTTGCCTGAGTTTTAATTGCTCCTCAGACGATGAAGTCAATTTTTTTTGTTTTTCTAGAGTATAAATCTCATCGTAAAGTTCTAAAAATACCTTACACTCTTCTTTCCACTGTTTGCTTTCATCTCGAAAGTAGCGAAAGGCATGGGCATTACATAATACTTCGATTATTTTTCGTTCACATTCTTTATTTATTTCTCTTATCGCTTTAGAATATCCAGCGATAATCATCGCTCAATAAGGATTCCGCTTTAGACCCTTTTAAAAAAGTTTTAATTACATCGCCTGATCTTGTATTATGGGCCTCATAATAGCAAGCATGAGAAGAAAAAAATCCCCATAAATACCAATTATGAGTATCATCCCCTTCCAGCATTTTGTGAGTAGTTTCATCAGCACGTAGATGTTTGGATAATAAAACTTCTAGTCTTATTTTTTTAAGCACTAACACTAAAAATTCTGCTAACTGATGAGAAAGACCTATTAATGTTTGAGGAGGAAGATCTATTACCCCTGCTCTAGCTGCAATCGCCGAATAGCGCTCCATTGGAATTAAATCTAAAAATTTTGAAAGAGATGAATCTATAATAAGACTATCACCATAATTAGATGTAGGTACAATACTTGGAACGGCCGGAGTATTAATCATTCCTCCGTGACAGTGTCCACAGGTATATTTAACTCTCTTTTGTCTTTCAATATAATATTTTTTAGGAGTAACTTCTAATTTTTCTGAAGTATCACAGAGACCAGACTCTTTCATTTCCTTTCCACAACATGGGCATTTAGGCAGATCATCTGGACGTATAGTATTCTCTTTAATTTCTAAATTAGGGTACCTTTCAGAAGGTAATTTTGTTGTTTTCTCACGATCTTCTCCTTTTTTTCTTCCTTTAGGCAGTGGATTTTCTTTAGGAGGGTTCTTCTTTCCTCGTCTACTATCTTCTCTTTCCATTAAAACTTTAGCAGCAGTAATAATATTGTCTACAGAAGAATCTAACGATGTTAAATTGCTTTTTTCTAGTACTTGTTTACCAGCAAGCTCTATAAGCTTTTTAGCATTTTGATATTCTTCTTCTGGATTTATTTTTGCTACAGTTTTCATTCATTTTATAATGGCATAAAAAAAATAAATGGCCCACTTTTATTTTACAATTTTTTACTTTTTTTATTATAGTAAATAGATACACTATTCCTCTGTTGTAAAAAATTAGCGTCCAATATGTGATTTTGATAGTGGAGACTTAACAGATATTTTATTGTATGAGGAAAAGAATTATTTTTATAAATAAGAAACTGTTTTAAAAAGAGGTCATTTTTCGGCGCCAAAATCTCGCTCGCTTGCGTGACTTACCCATGGTATGCCTACTCCGCTTGCTAAATTTTTATTAAAACTGCCACTTTGAAAACAGCTTCTACTCCTGATAATTTATTATTAAAAAATTGTTATACCATAGATATCCTTTGTTAATTGATTTATTGAAAATTCCTCTTTTCACCAGTTACGACATTAAAAAGATAAGTTAACTCTCTTTTACCCGGGTTTAAAAAGATCAATACTAACATATCTTTTTAATATCCCCACCCACTGCTTATGTGGTAAGAGGAATACTTCAATCGATAACATTACTTTTAAGTAATGCACTCACCTTAGATTTTACTATGACATAAAATTTTTTTATTTAAAGACGTAGAGTTTTGATGATTTACTTTTCTTCTAATTGAAGCTTTTTTAAACCTTCAATATCTTTCCATATAGAAGGAAGGTTGCCATCTTTAAAAGTAAAAATAAAACCCCATCCATTATTTTCACAAATACTAAAAATAGTTTGATTAGGATAAAGACCATCGGCCAC
>JADGAM010000009.1:0-3717 GCA_015232015.1 Oligoflexia bacterium
TAAATCTATTATTAATAGTTATGGGAAAAATTATCGATTGCGTTCTATAAGAGATTTTTCCTATCTTAGGGCCGATTGCCAAAAAAGTTCTACTAGATACCTAACTCTTTATTTTAAAGAATCAAGATTAGGGCAACTTGAAACTAGAATGGGATCAGTTATATCTAGGAAAGTAGGAAAAGCGAATATTAGGAATCGTTTTAAGAGATTACTAAGAGAAGCTTTTCGTTTGTCAGATTATAAAAACAATGGATTTGATTTTGTTTTAATAGTAAGTCCTTTTTTGGTCAAAAATTTTGATAAAATAGAAGATAGTGAGATAATTTTAAAACAAGACTTCAAAAGAGTATTAATTGATGCTTCTCGAAAAATGAAACACGAATAAAATCAAAAAATAAATTACATATTCATTAAATGAGAATTTTTTTTATATTAACAATTAATGCTTATAAAACATTTATATCTCCACTAATGTTTTTACTTGGGGTCAGATGTAGATTTTTTCCAAGTTGTTCAGATTATTCTCTACAATGTTTTAAAACATTACCGTTAACCACGGCCATGTGGTATACGATAAAAAGATTATTGAAGTGTCAGCCTATGTGTAATGGGGGATACGATCCAGTTCCAAAAAAATAAAAAAGAAAAAATAAAGAAAAAAAGTAAAGAGATTAAGGAAAGGAAAGTTAAAATGGGTAGTGATCAAAAGAGAGCTTTTTTAGCAGTAGTTTTATCTGGTGTAGTTTTATTAATGTGGCAATATTTTTTTGTACCAAAGGTTGCTCCACCTCCAATAGGGGAAAATGTTATTAGTTCAAAAAATGATATTAATAAGGGCACTGAGTTAGCAAATAAAGAAAAAAACGAAAAATTAAAGGTCATTGATAAAGATCAAAAAGAAACAGATTTAGTTAATAAAAATTTTGAAGTTACTGAAAGAGTCATTAAACAATCTTTAACAGCAGTTGATGAAAACAAAATTGAAAGTGAAGGGTCCTTAGAATATATAATTAATAGCAGACTAGAAATTTTAAGCGTTAAAGATAATCTAAAAAAATATAACCAAGAAACCAAATATTCATTTGAAGAAATAGTAGGAAATAAAAAACCATTTAGTATTGAAATACTAGATGGAAACACCTATATGCCGGTTGATTTCGCTTTTATAGGTGAAGGTAAGAAAGAAAAAATTGAGGCCATAAATAAAAATTACGGGATAAGTTTTTCAGGTGAATTACAAAAAGATGGTAGGTTTAAATTTAATCTAAGGTATCCTAATGAAAAGAAAATAAGATTTGTAATGCGTTCAAACGAAGGAACATCAGAAGGTAGACCTAATAGAGAATTTGTAATACTACAAAAAGCAGATGTAGAACGTATTACGGTAGGAAGTGATAAGGCCAAAACAGAAACTCTTGCTAAGTGGTTTGGAATTGATTTTAATTATTATCTTTTCGCAGTTGTTTTCGATGAGCTTAGATCAGTTAATTTTACAGTAACAAAGGAAAAAGAATTTATTATTGAAGATAACGGTTCTGCCTCTGGAGAAATAAGAGGAAGTTTTTTGTTTGTACAAAAAAAATATGATGATTTGGTGGCATTAGGAGATAATTTAAATCTTTCGGTTGATTTTGGAATTTTAGGAATATTGGCCGTGCCACTACTTAGAAGCTTACAATTTTTTTACAAATATATTCCTAATTATGGAGTAGCAATTATAATTGTTACAATTTTATTAAGATTACTTACGTTTCCTCTGCAAAACAAATCTTTTAAGAGTATGAAGAGAATGCAGGCACTTCAACCAGAGATGGCTAAATTGAAGGAAAAATATAAAAGTGATCCTCAAACAATGCAGAAAGAGACAATGGACCTTTTTAAGAGGGAAAAAGTAAATCCCTTCAGTGGTTGTCTTCCTATACTCGTTCAAATGCCAATATTTTTTGCTTTTTACAAAGTATTGAGTAGTGCAGTCGAGCTTATTGGTTCGCCATTTATGTTATGGGTAAAGGATTTGAGTATTAAAGATCCTTTCTATGTTTTGCCTGTATTAATGACAGTTACAATGTTTGCTCAGCAAAAAATGACTCCCATGGGAACGATGGATCCCACTCAACAAAAAATGATGTTATATTTTATGCCTCTTATTTTTGGTTTTATTATGAAAGATCTTCCATCTGGGCTTGCACTTTATATATTTGTTTCAACTTTGTTTGGAATTGTTCAACAAATGATTATCTATAGACAAAAAAGTGCATAACTAACTAAAATAAAAATTTCTATATATAAAGTTCACAGATTAAAAATTGACTTAAATCGTTTGTTTTTATAATTTACACTTCATGTTTTTATATCAAGATGATCCTATTATTGCTATCAGCACTTCAAATGCGTCTAATGCCGCAATTGCAGTTTTGCGTATTTCGGGATTTAACGATATTTTAGATTTTCAGCACTTCTTTTCAATTGATTTAAAAAAAATTATTAGTAGAAAAGTTTATTTATGTGATTTATTAGACAGAGATAAAAATAAAATCATCGATAGAGCTTTATTAGTTTATTTTAAATCGCCAAATAGTTATACCGGTGAAAATGTAATTGAAATTTCAGTTCATGGTAATAAATTGAATACTCAGAGAGTACTCAATTTATTTGTTGAAAAATTTTCTGAATTAAGACCTTCGCTCCTTCGCTTGGCTTATGCAGGTGAATTTACATATAGAGCATTGAAAAATAAAAAATTAACTCTTTCAGAGGTAGAAGGTTTAGATTTAATTTTAAATGCAAGTGTTCCTTATGTATTAGAGCATGGACAAAGTGTTTTAAGAGGAGAATTACATAAAAATTATGAATTATTACATGAATTATTTCTAAACTTAAGAATGTCCATTGAATTAAATATAGATTTTTCTGAAGATGTGGGAGATATTGAGGCATTTCAATATTTGAATACTGCCTTTGAAAATTATTTCTTTCATATTGAAACTCTTTATTCTCGAACGCGTGGTTTTGATCAAGGAATACTGTCACCAGAGGTGGTTTTATTTGGACCAGTAAATGCTGGTAAAAGCACTTTGTTTAATTCTTTGTTAAAAATAAATCGTTCGATTGTATCAGAAGTGCCAGGGACAACTAGAGATTATGTTAGCGAGATAATAAGTATTGAGGGAATTAATTTTAGATTAATAGATACCGCAGGATTAAGAGATAAAAGTGTGAAGATGTTGGATGAAGCAGAAAATGAAGGTATAAAGAGAAGTTTAGATCTAATCAATAACTCTTTTATGAGAATATTGGTAATAAACCCCTTTTTAGATACTGTTTTAAGCTGTGAAAAGGAGATTGATTTAATTGTATTCACACATAATGATCTCGAAGGTCATAATGAAGTAATGAATAATTTTTTAGATAAAAATATAAATAATAATGGAAGTATTAAATGTAAAAAAATAATTAGTGGTCCTATAGGACCACTAGAAAAAACGCAAACTCCATTAAGTACTATACTAGAGTGTATAAAAAATAAGTATGATTTTTTGCTGGCCGATAATCCAATTTTAATTGAAAGACATAGAGATCAAATTAAAAAAAATTTTGATCTTGCAGTAAAAATAAAAAAGATGATTGAAAATAAAGAAGAGGTTGCAATATTAGCAAGCGAAATTACAATTTTAGGAAACCTAATTTCTGAACTTATTGGAGTTGTAAAGGTTGATG
>JADGAM010000009.1:3745-50841 GCA_015232015.1 Oligoflexia bacterium
GAATTTTTGTATAGGAAAATAAGGAAAGAAAAAAGAGAAATAAAAAAAGAAGGTGGTCCTATAGGACCACCTTCTTTTTTAGGATTAAATGTTCTATGTGGAACAATCGCGTAATAAAAAATAAGAAAAATTATGACATTATTGTTATAGGTGCCGGACATGCGGGTGTTGAGGCTGCCTTTATAGCTGTTCAATTAGGAATGAAGGTTGCGGTTATAACTATGCCAGAGGTAACAGTTGCATCTGCGCCTTGCAATCCTGCTATTGGAGGAGTGGCAAAGGGACAAATTGTTAGAGAGTTAGATGCTCTTGGTGGGGCCATGGGTTTGCTCGCTGATAAGGCAGCGATTCAATATAGAATATTAAATGAATCTAAGGGATATGCTGTTCAATCGACGAGAGTCCAAATAGATAAATATTTATATTCTCTAAATGCGGAAGAATTACTCTTGAAACAAGCAAATATTGATTTAATTAAAGAAGAAGTTATTAAAGTAAAAATAGAGAGAGAAAATGAAAGGGTAAATCACTTTTTTATTACTACAAAGAATGAACATACAAGTTATTGTTCTAATAAGTTAATAATTACCGCCGGAACTTTTTTAAATGGATGTTTGCATTTTGGAGGAAAAAAAATTGCTGGAGGGAGAGTGGGTGCCAGCGCTTCTAGGGAATTGAATGCAATTGGAATAGAAATTCCAACAATGAGGTTTAAAACAGGCACTCCAGCTCGCCTGAAGGGATCAACAATTGATTTCTCTGTAATGGAAGAGCAAAAATCAGATGAGCAAACAAAGAATTTTCATCTTTTAAATCCCCCTTTTGAGAGACAAATGCCTCAAATAAGCTGTTTTATCACTCGTACAAATGCAAATACAATGAAAATTATAAGGGATAATAAGTTAAAATCCCCGATATTTAATGGCCAAATTAATTCGATTGGACCTAGGTATTGTCCTAGTATTGAAGATAAGGCCAACCGTTACCCTGATAGAGATAGTCATCATATATTTATTGAACCCGAAGGGTTAAATGTTGATACTACTTATTATCCAAATGGCCTATCTACTAGTTTACCAATAGAAATTCAAATAGAGTTTTTAAAAACAATAAAAGGATTAGAAAATGTTGAAGTGGAAGTTCCAGGCTATGCGGTAGAATACGATGTTGTAGATACCACAAATTTAAATAGAACTTTAGAGTGCAAAGATATTTTAGGTCTTTATTTTGCTGGACAAGTTAATGGTACGTCTGGTTACGAGGAGGCCGCAGGACAAGGAATTGTAGCGGGAATAAATGCGTCCATGGCGGTTTTAGGTCGACCTACTATTTTATTTGATAGGTATGATACATATTTAGGTGTGATGATTGATGATTTAGTTAGTAATCGTAGAGATGAGCCTTATAGGCTGTTTACGGCCAGATCTGAAAACAGATTGTTACTTAGGGAGGATAATTCAATTAATAGAATTTATAATTATCGTATGCGTTTAAGTCTTAACATGCAGATCGATAATTATTTAACTGATTTTATTAAAGAATATAAAATTTTTTCTTCAGTGGCAGATAAATTTAGTTATGTTAAGAATGAAAATAATAAAAAATATTTTGAAGAAAAAGGTTATGGTCATATTACAGGAGAGGCAATGACTTTATCGGAGTTATTAAAGCAATCTCATCTCGACCCAGTAAAAACTTTAAAAAATGAATGCTCTAATAGTGAAATTATAATTGAGGAATGGATTGCAGCAGCAGTTGCAATATCAAAAAGATATGATGGATATATAAAAGTTGCAGAAATACAGAATGAAAAGATTAAAAATTTGGATTCCATGAGAATTTATTGGGATTTATTAATAGAATCAGGAAATATTTCCTATGAGTGCAGACAAAGGATTAAAGCTATTCGTCCACAAACCTTTGGGGAATTAAGAAGGATAGATGGAATTAGAGCTGCTACATTGGCGATAGCTGCAGGCAAGCTATATGGATAAAAAAATTTATGGATAAATTAATAAGCAAAATAAAAACAAACAGAAGTGAAGAAGAGCTAATGAGTTTTGCGTCAAGCTATCTCGGTGTTCTACATGGAACATTTGAAAATTTAAATTTAATAAGCAGTGGATTGAAGAATAATTTAAATTTATTTTATTTTAGTCAAGTATTAGACTCTATATATCCGATAATTGCCAAAGATGAGAATGGAAATTTTTCTGGCTCGAAAATTTTTCTAGATGCAATCAAGAGATCGGGAGTAATTATTGATGTTGGTTTTGGCGGAGGATTTCCTTTATTACCACTGGCATTTATTTTGTCAGAGAATGTTCAATTTATTGGAATTGATTCAATAACAAAAAAAGTAATTGCAGTAAAACAAATAATTGAACAGTTAGGATTTAAAAGCAACATTACACTATTAAATGAGAGAGTAGAAAACTTTGAAATTGATAGAGATGTGGTGATTGTTTTTAGAGCTGTTGGTGATATTAGAGGGTGTCTAAAAAAAATCAAAGTAATAAACAAAAATCAAAATGTATGGGTGTTTTTTTACAAAGGTCCTAATTTGTATAACAAAGAGGGATACAAAGATATTGATGAATTAAAAAAATCATTAGCAAAGAAGTGGGACTTGGTAGAGGAATATAAGTACGCTACTGGGCAAAATGAAAATTTATGTGAGCGACTATTTATTGGATTCAAGAGAAAACAATAAAACAATAAAATACTTTTTAATCTTTAATAAGTGGTCCTATAGGACCACTTATTAAAGATTAAAAATAAATTCAAAAAAATTCAAAAAATTCAATTTTAAAAAATTTGATTTCTGAAAAAAATCGTTAGATACTTGGGATTATTTAAACCTTTGATTCTGAAAGTAAAAAAAAGGGATTTTTTATGGCCGAAATAATCGCAATTGCTAATCAAAAAGGTGGTGTAGGAAAGACTACCACCTCTGTTAATTTAAGTGCATGTTTGGCAGTTGCAGAAAGAAAAACATTGTTGGTTGATTTAGATCCGCAAGGAAATGCTAGTGTGGGGGCAGGTCTAGATAAAGATAATTTTTGTGAGGCCAATATATATCATGTGATAATAGGTGCACTTGATATTAAGAAGGCAATTTATAAAACAGAACTACCTTTTTTTCACATTTGTCCCTCTGAAAAAAATCTAGTTGGCGCAGAAATTGAATTAGTAAGTGCTTTTTCTCGAGAGTCAAAATTAAAAATGGCCTTAGAAAAAGTAAAAGATGATTATGATTATATAATTATTGATTGTCCACCTTCGCTCGGGTTATTGACTGTAAATGCATTAAATGCAGCTCAGAAATATATTGTTCCCATGCAAACAGAGTATTTTGCAATGGAGGGTTTATCTCAACTATTAAATACAGTCTCTCTTATAAGGATGTCACTTAATCCTAATTTAGAATTGCAAGGCATTTTACTCACAATGTTTGATGGAAGAATGTCTCTACATAAGCAAGTTGCAAGCGAAATCAGAAAACATTTTGATGATAAGGTTTTCAATACCATAATACCTAGAAATGTAAAATTATCAGAGTGTCCGAGTTTTGGAAAACCAGTTATCCTTTACGATGTTGAATCTAAAGGTAGCGAAGCATATTTTTCTTTAGCTAAAGAAGTAATTTTTGGCACTCAAAAGGTAGCATGCAATGATGTTGGATTTGGATTTAGTTTTGACAAAATTGATAGCATGAAAAAGAGTGCACCAGAGAAGAGAGTGTGAAGTAATAATTATTAATTTTTTAATTTAATTTAATATTAAATTTTATTTATTATTTATAAGGATGATTTATGCCGAAAAAAGTAGTTTTAGGAAAGGGATTGGCATCACTTATTAGACCAACCATGGATAAAGAAGATGTGGGAGGATTGGTTCATTCTGAAAAATCTACGACTACTACATTACCACCACTTCCTATTTCAACATCAACATTATCAACTAAAACGCTGGATATAGAATTAGAAGATGATTTACTAGAGGAAATGGGAATAAGAGAAAAAGAAAAAGAAAGAAAAAGAGGTAGAGAAGATAAAAATAGTGGGAGTGGGAATGAGAACGAGAAAGAGATGGTTGAATTTATGGACGGACCAATTCTTTTAGATGCATCCATGATACGAGTTAATAAATATCAACCTCGAAAAGTTTTTAATGAAAAAGAGATAGAAGAATTAGCTAACTCAATAAAAGAAAATGGTTTAATCCAACCGCTGATTGTCTCCAAAACAAATGATAAGGGAAATCCTCCGCCAAAACCAACATCAATAATTACTCCCGATCTCTTGATTGCATCTAGAAAAATTTTCGAGCCAGAAAAATTTCCATTCTCATTCCTGTGATTATTAAGAGAGTTACAGATAGAGATAAATTGGTAATGGCCATAATTGAAAATGTTCAGCGTTCAGATTTAAATTGTGTGGAAGAGGCATTTGCCTATTATCAATTAATGGAAGATTTTAAATTAACTCAAGAAGAAGTTGCAAAAAAGATTGGAAAGGAACGCTCAACTATTGCCAACTTTTTACGAATATTAAATTTACCTCCTTCAGTAATTGAATTACTTCAAAAAGAAAAATTAACATTTGGACATGCCAAAGTATTGGCCGCTGTTAAAGATATTGAGAAGGTTGAGAAATTTGCGAATATGGCAGTTAATAAAGGCATGTCAGTTCGAGAGTTTGAAAAGTTAATCAAGAGTGAAAAAGGAAATCAAAATTCTTCTTCGTTTACAGAAAAGGATGAAGATAATTTGCAAGAGAGAGAGTTATTTGAAAAATTTGAGATTTTTAGAAGAGAAATTGAGACTAGAACAGGATTTCAAATTAATATAAACCCTAAACCTGACAATAGTGGAATAATAAGCATTAAATATCATAGCGATGAGGAGTTTAATAATATTTACGAACTTCTTTTACAATAATAAAAATAAGTAGGAAGAAGAAGTTGTAGAGGCAATAAGTGTAATATGGAATATTCTAGAGATAGAGAGAAAATAACTGCAGTAATTGAAGAAGGATGTAAATTTGAAGGTAACTTTTCTTTTACAGGAATTGCGCGAATTGCAGGAACTGTTAATGGAAGTATCTTTTCGAATGATACACTTATTATTTCAGAAGGGGCGATGGTTAATGCTGATATAGTTGCGGGAGTAATTTTAGTATCAGGGACGGTGAAGGGAAATATACGTGCAAATTACAGAGTAGAGATAAGAAAACCTGCCAAATTTGAAGGAACAATAATTACCCCAAGTTTAATAGTTGAAGAGGGAGTTATTTTCCATGGGACAACTAAAATGAGAGAAGAGAATTTTTTAGTTAGCAAAGGGAAAAAACAATAATAATATTATTATTACAATACTTGAAGATTAATCTTTTTTCGTTTTATTTTTTATGAAATAATGAAATAGTTCATTAATAATATCAATTTTTTGATATCTTATGATAATTTTATTATTTTCTCATTTGGAGGGTGAATGAGATGGGCGCTGTTTATGATGTCCTTCAGAGATTAGGTTTAGACATTTCTTTTTTCTATCAACTAGCAATTATTATTTTTGCAATCCTTGCATCAAGATTCTTATTTCTTGAGAGATTAAGATTTGTTTTTGAACAAAGAGAAGAAAAGACTCTTAAATTAGATACTAAGTCACAAAAAATGATGAAAGATGCAGAGGAATTAGGAAAAGTTTATAATTCCATAATTGAAGAGGGCAACAAGAAGGCAAGAAAGAATTTTGATGAAGGAAAGAAAGTTGTAATTACAGAACAAAAGAAGGTTTTTAAATCCGCAGAAGAAGAATTTAGTAAAAATTTACAGACTCATAAGAAAAGTTTTTATGGGGAAGCCAGTGAGTATAAAAATAAAGTGTTTTCGGAAGTGGACAGTCTTGCTAGTATTTTAAGAGATAAAGTTTTGAAGTAAATTTTTTTGTTTTATTTTTATTATTGTATTTATTTGTGTATTTGGAGGTAGGGCGTGGAGGTAAATGATTTAAAACATCAACTATTGGCCTTAATCCCTTATGTAGTAAACTTTGTAGTATTTTTTGGTTTCATAATTTATAAAATTAAAAGGCCACTTATTAAATACTTTGAAGAACGATCTGAAAAAATTAGAGAACATATTGAAAGTAGTAATGCTAAATTTGTTGAGGCCAATAAAAAGTTTAAATTATTTCAGGAAAAAATAAATAACTCAGAAAATGAATGTAAAAATATTATTAATGAGGCGGCCAAAGAAGTTGTGATTTATAAAGAAAATGCCATTGTAGAAATGAAAAATAAAATCGAACGAATGAAAAGAGATATGTTAGATTCGTTTGAGACTGAAAAATTAGAATTAATACGCCAATATGATCAGCAATTACTAGCTCTTGTTTTAACCAAATCAAGAAATTTGATAAAAGGAAATGAGAACAATAAAATTAAAGTTTCCAAGAACATGTTAGAGTTTTTGCACTAATTTTTTAATTGGTAATATGATTGTGCTTTGGTAGGTGTTTTGAAGGGGGACAGTACAGATGTCTGAAAGTATAATAACAAATGTGTATGTTCGCACTCTTTTTGAATTCTGTAATGAAAAATTGACTAACATTGCAGAGATTCAGCAAAATTTAAAATTTCTTGTAGACTATATTGAAAAAAATACAGATTTCAAGAAATTACTTTTCTTAGATGTTTTTTCAATTAATGAAAAAAAGATTGTTGTTACAAGCATTTTAGAAAAATTACCTCTGTCAAAACTTTTAAAAAATTTCATACTATTTTTAGTAGAAGAAAATAGAATTAAAATTCTTCCTGAAATATATCAAAGGTTTGTTGCTCAAAATGAATTAAATAGGGGGCAAATTGAGGGGACGATTGAAGGAAATATACAAACAATTCCCACAGAAGATATTGAAGAAATCAAGAAATATGTAAAAGAAAAAATTAGTCTTAATCCTATTTTAAATTATAAAATAAATAAAGATTTGATTGGTGGATATAGAGTGATTGTAGGGGATTTTCTACTAGATGCGACTGTTGATTTTCAACTTAAGAGACTAAAAGAATCAATTTTAAATGATAAAAATTGGAATCATTAATCATTTTGGAGTTAATAATCTATGGATCTATCATTAAGGCCTGAAGAAGTAACCAGTATTATTAAGCAAAAGATTTTAAATTTTGAAACCAGATTGCAAGTTGATGAGATTGGTATTGTATTAAATGTGGGAGATGGTGTTGCGCGAGTATTTGGTCTAAAAAATGCTCAAGCTGGAGAGTTGGTAGAATTTCCCTCTGGTACTAAAGGAATGGTTTTAAACCTTGAATCTCAAAGTGTGGGAATTGCAATATTAGGTTTGGATGATTCCATTACTGAGGGTGTAACTGTTAATAGAACTGGAGATATTGTAAAGGTTCCTGTTGGAGATGCACTTTTAGGTAGAGTGGTAAATGCCATCGGTGCTCCACTGGATGGTCTTGGTGAAATTAAGAGTAATAATTTTATGGCGGTTGAGATTAAAGCGCCTGGCATTGTTTACAGGCAATCAGTTAAAGAGCCACTACAAACTGGTCTTAAGGCCATAGATTCAATGATTCCTATTGGTAGAGGTCAACGTGAATTAATTATTGGTGATAGAAAAACTGGAAAAACTGCACTGGCAATTGATACTATAATTAATCAGAAAGGAAAAAATTGTAAGTGTATATATGTGGCCATCGGACAAAAACAATCAACTGTTCGTTTGGTTCATCAACGACTTAAAGATGCTGGTGCCCTGGAATATACAATTATTGTTTCTGCTACAGCTTCTCATTCGGCGCCATTGCAATTTTTGGCCCCATATTCAGGTTGTACAATGGGTGAATACTATAGAGATAGTGGACAACATGCTTTAATTATTTATGATGATTTAACCAAACAAGCTCAGGCCTATCGTCAAATGTCTCTATTATTAAGACGTCCTCCTGGACGAGAGGCATTCCCTGGAGATATTTTTTATTTGCATTCAAGATTATTAGAAAGGGCCGCCAAGTTATCTGATAAACATGGTGGTGGATCACTTACTGCTCTTCCTATAATTGAAACTCAAGAGGGTGATGTTTCTGCTTACATTCCAACAAACGTTATTTCAATTACTGATGGTCAGATTTATCTGGAATCAGATTTATTCAATGCCGGGGTTAGACCAGCAGTGAATGTTGGTTTATCAGTTTCAAGAGTTGGTGGATCTGCTCAAGTAAAAGCAATGAGGAAAGTGGCAGGATCGTTGAGACTTGATTTGGCCCAATATAGAGAATTAGAAGCGTTTGCAAAATTCGGGTCAGATCTAGATCAAGCTGCTCGCAGACAATTGGCCAGAGGAGAAAGGTTGATTGAATTACTAAAACAAGATCAGTACGCTCCCATGGAAGTAATAGATCAAGCAATAGTGATTTTTGCAGCAACCAAGGGTCTATTTGATAGTGTGCCAGTTAATAAAATTAAAGCGGCAGAAAAGGAACTAATTTTACATTTAAGAAAAGAACATGTTGAGATGATGAATGAACTTGATAAAACTAAAGAGATTACAAAGGAAATTGAAACAAAATTGAGAGAGGTAATTAATAAATTTGTTCTATCTAAAAATTATACTGTTTAGTGAAGTGTTATAGTTAAGTATTATAGTGAAGATTTTTAAGATTTTTTGAAATAACAAAGTAATGGAAATTTTCTATGGCAAATATTAAGGCGCTCAAAAAGAGAATAAAAGGTACAAAGCAGACATTAAAAATTGCTTCTGCTTTAAAGCTAGTTTCAGGATCGCTTTTGGCCAAAGTAAATATTAGAGTTAAAAACTCAAAACCATATTATGTAGAATTGGAAAAAATGGCCAAGAAGATTTATCCTTTAACAGACAATTATACTCATGAATTGTTAAAAGAGGATAAAGGTAATAAAAAAACCGCTTTACTAATTATTTCTTCAGATAGAGGACTTTGTGGTAACTACAATTCTCAGTTAACAAGAGCGGTTGTTGATTATATTGAAAAAAACAAAGATCAAGAGTTGTTGGTGTATGGAATTGGGAAAAAAATTTATGATGTAATTAAAAAATCAAAAAAAATTACTGCGGTAAAAAGATTTGCCTTTGTTAAGCTAGAGCCCACCTATCAAGAAATACAAGGTGTAGCTAATGAGTTTGCTGAGCTATTAATAAAAAAAGAGATTGGAAGGTTGATTGTTGCCTTTAATTGCTTTGAATCTGCACTTAAATTTACTCCTACAATAAAACAGCTTCTTCCTTTTGATCCTAGTTTACTTCTAATAGACAAAGATAAAAAAAGTAAAAATGATAAAAATGAGAAAGAAAAATTTTCTGATGAAAAAAACTCTGATGAGGAAAATTATAATACACATATATTTGATCTATCTGTAACAGAGATACTTGATACGATTATTCCCGATTTATATGTGGCCATACTGTATGCTGAGCAATTGAGTGCTTTGATTGCTGAGTATAGTGCTAGAATGTGGGCCATGGAAAATGCCGCTAAAAACTGTAAAGAAGTTATAAGAAAAGTTACATTAAAAATGAATAAACTTAGACAAGCGGCCATTACTAAAGAATTAATTGAGATTATCTCAGGTGCGGAAGCTTTGAAGAATTAATATTTAAGGAGGTTTTTTAAATGTTGGACCATGAAAGAGAGGTGTTTGACCTTGAATCGATTCATATTGGTGGCAGTGGGAAAATGGGAACCATTTATCAAATTATGGGTCCGGTTGTAGATGTGGAATTTAGAGGAGTAGAAGTACCTCCAATAAATAATGCTTTAAAATTAACTAATAAAAATATTTCTAATAAAGAGTGGAATTTAACTGTTGAGGTATCTCAACATTTAGGAAATGGAATTGTAAGATGTATTGCCATGGATTCCACTGATGGACTTTCTCGAGGACTGCAAGTGATGGATACAGGTAATCCAATCCTGGCCCCTGTAGGACCAGAGTGCTTAGGGAGAATTGTGAATGTTGTTGGTGAACCAGTTGATGAAAAAGGTCCAGTAGGAAATAAGAAATTTTATAATATTCATAAGTCCGCTCCTAAATTTGAAGCACAATCAACAAAGTTAGAACCGTTATATACTGGAATTAAAGTCATCGATCTAATGGCCCCATATTTAAAGGGTGGAAAAATTGGTTTGTTTGGTGGTGCAGGAGTTGGAAAAACTGTTTGTATTATGGAATTAATTAACAACATTGCTACTCATCACCATGGCTACTCAGTATTTGCAGGAGTAGGTGAGCGAACAAGAGAAGGAAATGATTTATATCATGAGATGATTGATTCAGGAGTTATTGATAAAACTGCTCTGATATATGGTCAAATGAATGAGCCACCAGGGGCGCGAGCACGTGTTGCGCTCACCGGTCTTTGTGTTGCTGAATATTTTAGAGATGAAGAAAAGCGTGATGTGCTTTTCTTTATCGATAACATTTTCCGTTTTACCCAGGCAGGTTCTGAAGTTTCAGCACTTTTGGGACGTATTCCATCTGCAGTTGGGTATCAGCCAACACTTGGTACAGAGATGGGTGAATTACAAGAGCGAATTACTTCAACGAGAGATGGTTCAATTACCTCTATTCAAGCAATATATGTTCCTGCAGACGACTATACTGATCCAGCACCAGCAACAACATTTGCTCACTTAGATGCCACTACTGAATTATCAAGAGCAATCGTGGAACTTGGAATTTATCCAGCGGTTGACCCATTAAAATCATCTTCCACAATTCTAACAAAAGAAATTGTAGGAGAAGAACATTATAATACCGCGCAGAGAGTGAAAGTTGTTTTACAAAAATATTATGAACTTCAAGATATTATTGCAATTCTTGGTATGGATGAACTTTCAGAAGAAGATAAGTTAGTAGTTTATCGTGCTCGAAAAATTCAAAAGTTTATGAGTCAACCATTTCATGTTGCCGAAGCATTTACTGGGCAAGCAGGAGTTTTTGTTGAGATAGATGAGATCATTAGATCCTTTAAGGCAATTTTATCAGGGGACCTTGATGATGTTCCCGAGCAAGCATTCTATATGGTTGGTGGTCTTGATCAAGTGTTTGAGAAGGCAAAAAAATTACAAGAGTCTCATTAATAAAAAGGATAATTAATCCAGGGGAAAAGAGATAATGGGAGTATTTAAAGTCGATATTTTTACTCCGGCGGAGATTGTGCAAAAAGATCTGGAGGTAGAGAGTTTTTCTATACCAACGGCCGCTGGAATAATTACAGTTTTGCCTGGTCATGCTTCGCTCGTAAGTAAGTTAAATGAAGGGATGTTCATAATAAAACAAAGCAAAGAAAAGTTATGTTACAAAATTTCCGCTGGACTTATAAAAATTAACAAAGGGCATGTTCTCATATTATCAAAAAATGTTAAAAAAGTTGAAGATCTAAAAGATATCGAATTTAAATTCTAGAAAATATGCATAAGTGGTCCTATAGGACCACTTAAATAGGTAAGTCCAAATCGTTGATTTTTTTCATTACATATCCATCACATATCTATCGCTACTTCTAAATAAATTGTGTAATATGTGCCGATGGGTAAAATCCTCCCCATGAGAAGAGAGACAGGCAAATGCTATCACTAATTTTGAAAAGATCTTTGTAATGATAAATTGAATTATGAGTTATTTTTAATGGTGGGTATTTTGTTTAAAGAAATAAATTTTTCAAAAAGTTTTTTTGATTCTTTCCTATTTAGAAGGATACATTTTCTTCTAGTAGGCCTATTCGGAATATTTCTAACAGTAACATTAATTTTAATTTATAAAATTCATTATAATTTCTACTCTGAAAAAACATTAGAAATTTCTAATGTTGTACAAATACAAAATAAGCTTTCAGAAATTTATATTCAGCATATGAGTAATGAAAATGATGTTGAAAATAATCTTGAAAATATAAATGTTAATTCATACACAAATACAACTAGTATTGAAAAAGATTTTGAATTGCAATATGTTTATGTGATTGATTCAAAGTTATCTAATATAATAAAGAAATTGAACAACAGAAAATTTAGCAAGGGACATAGCTCTACTTTACTGGCCGAAAAAAAATTTTTAAAAAATGTTCGTGAATATAAAAGAAATAAAGAGGATATAGTTAAATTAATAGATGAGCTTGTTGAAAATACTAGTGCTAGTAATACAAAAATCTCCTATCTTAATAATATAAATAATGAAATAATGGAAATTAATGGTGATGAACTTATTTCTCATTCATCGATTGCTACTCCCGCGGTAGAAATAACACCAATAGAAGCACCAATATTATTAGAATCAGCTTCCTCTTCCTCTGTAGATTCTTCTTTAACAACAACAGCAGCTTTACCAGTATTGCTAAACTTGGCATCAGCAAGTAACGGTAGTGGTGGTAGTGCTGATGTTACTAATGAAGCAATTTTTGAATCGCCATCTATATCATCACAAGAAAAAACATTGGGTGCTACTAATAATGATAACAATCATAATAATGATGGTCTTATTTTTTATGATTATTCAAGCAAAACAGAATTATCAAAGCCCGAAAATGAGTATTCAAAAAATATTGATAAAAAAGTAGATAGTAGTGAATATCCAATAATCGCAACAGATAGTAATAATGATGGACCTAAATCAAAGGACACTCAAATTCAGAGTATTCAAAATATTATAAGTTCAAAAGGCATGAAAAATATTAAGAGTATTCAGAATACTCAAGTGAATAATCAAACTGAGATGGCCAGTTCAAAAAATTCATACATATTGAATAACCCACAAGGTAACCAAGGAAATAATGCTTTTACTAGTAACGGGGCCAATGTTTCAAAAAGAGTAGATGCTACTATAAAGAATGTAATGGATGAATTAGATAATAGAAAAATTTATTTGGCAGAAGTGGATAACAAAAGTAATAAGCAAGTTGATTATGATTTAGTTGACTATTCCTATTCCGGGAATACCAAAATGAATAAGTATAAAGGAATGAGTAGTCAGTTACCATCATCGATGTTGTATGTTAATTATGATTACAAAAAAGGTAATAAAGTTAATATAGGTGATGGTAACTATAAAAGGGTAAATGCATTTGCACCTAGAGGATATTTATCAACTGTTACTTTAAAAACTTATAATGTTTTTTTGGATCAAGGAAAACGTTCTGAGGAGGAAACCTCTTTTGATTTTAGACCATTCTATGCATCTAACAATGTTATAAATGATAGTGGTGATGGTAAGATAGTATTGAAAAACAAAATAAGCTCAACAATGAATATTTTGTCAGGAACAATACTAAAGAATAGTCAGATACCTACAAATGTTTCTTTGGTATTATCTCCAGGAGCATTTATATATTCTATTCCTAGCTTTGATATTGATAGTTTTAGTAAGTTTTTAGATAAAAATAAAATAGTTGGGAAAGGTGGATTCATATTAGTTGATTTAGATGAGAAGACGGTGGATATAGATGCTGACGCTGAATATGAAGCAAAAGTTTATTTTAATAATGATTTTAAAATTGTTAAGAGTGAAAACGATGCTCAGTATTTGATGTTATTAGGAGTTACTCCAGGAAATAGAATTTTAAGTTTTAAAACTTACGAAGGAAGAACAGTCAAAAAAGTTGTGCATGTTAGTGAAGATGAGATTTTATTTGAATCAAATGCATTTGTAAGCAAAGGTGCAGTTGAGTATGATCTTTATTACAATAATCTTTTTGAAAGAATGAAATCGAATTTAAATATCAGTGCTAAAAAGATTAAATACTTCAATGAAAATGGAAAAGGTACTAAGAAATTAGGAATTAATCACTATGAAATTTCTAATATTCTTTTACCGATAGGAACAAGAGTATATACTGAGTTTAATCATCTTCGTGAAAATATTTTTGTTGGAAGATGGGATAATGGAGAAATACAATTACCATCAAATGAATATATAAATCAGATTTTTAATGTTCATGGAATATATACTTTAAATGGCAGTTGCATAATTCAAATAAATTTAGACAAACGAATAAAAAGTTTTATGGCCGAAGGAAAAGCGCTTGAAGGATTAAACCTGGATATTCGTTTCCTTAACTATGACGGATCATTTACGGAAATGGTTTCAGATTTAACCAATAGAATATTCATATTTGGAGATACTGAAGGAGTAGTAAACTTCAAAGTTGATTATCTGGATGGCACTAGAGACATAGTTGAAACCTATTGTTCAAGAGACACCTACCTAGTAGAACAGCTATAAATCAATAAAGCAAAACATCCCAGTATGGAATTGACAAAGCAATCGTTTGTCCGATAATTTTTAATTAAGTATCAAAGATAAATTTTATTATCAGGAAATATGATTATAGAAATTTTTAATAAACAGAGTGTTCTACTCTCTTATTGTTATAAATATTGTTACAAATATTGCCACAAAAAAAATTACTACAAATTTTTAATATTTTTGTTAACCCTTTCTATTGTTATTGGTCTTAATTTTTTTTTTACCTCTAATGCTATAGCATCTTTAATTAGATTAACTTTAAAAAGTGCAATCGAAAAAGGCATATCTCAAAGCTTAGATATAAAAAGCCAAAAAATAAGTGATGAATTGGATGAATTACGTTTAAAGATGGCGCAAATCGCTGCCTATTCTCCTGCCATATCATTGTCATCTTCGGTTAATGTCAATAGAACTTTATTTCAAATGGATAGTGCTGATGGTAGTTCTCCAATAAAGAATGCGGACGGTACTAAAAGAAACATGCAAAAAGAAAACTCTCAGATTGCTTTGGGAGTTGCTGATTTAAACATTTTCAATTCATGGAGAACAGTAGATATTGTTAAAGCAAAAAAAATTGAATTTTTAAAAAATCGTCTTAATTCTAAACAAGTATATCGTACATTTGTTTTTCAAATTATTAATGCTTATTTTGAGTTAGCAAAACAAAAAGAATTTGTAGAAAATGCAAAAGCAAATTTAAAATTAGTACAAGCAATTCATGATTTGGCGGTCCAAAAGAAAAAGAGTGAGCAATCTGCAGAGGGAGAGGGAGTTGATGTATTATTTGCTAAAAATGCTCTTATACAAGCAAAAAAAGAGACCAAAAATTTGATGAATCAATATAAGATGGCGATTCTAAAATTTAATTTTTTAATTTCTGAACCCTTAGATCAAGAATATATTTATGTAACAAAATTAGATTATCGTTCAATAAATTTTGATTTGAAGTCTCTAGTACAAAAAGTAGATCTTTCGGAATCAATTCTTGCTAAAAAGATGGATCTAAAAAGTAGTGAAATAATTTTAAAAAATACTTGGAAGGATTTATTACCTCTTCCAACCTTAAGTATCTCTGGTTATCAGTTAGGACATTCATTTGACAACAGTAGATATTCAGGAACAATCTCAAGATTTTCTGATGACCCTAATTTTGATGTAAAGATGCAAATATCTTGGACTATTCCATTTAATGGAGAAAATGGTCCTTTTAATTTTATAGCGGTTCGTACAGCAGAATTGGCGCTTTTTAGGGCCAAAAATGATTTAGCAAAAAATAGATTATCTTTAGTTACTCAATTAGTTTCAAGTTATCAAAATATTAAATCTCAAGAAAAACAAATAAGTGATCTCAAGGATGCTTTGGAAAATGCCTCTAAACTTTTAGATGCTTCTTTGCAAAAATTTATAAAAGGAGAGATAAAGAGAGAACAAATTAAAGAGGCAGTGGAAGCATCCTTAAAAGCAAAAACTGACTACATCACAGCTATTTTTGATCATTTAAAGAGCAAGATGGAGTTAGCTCAAAGTTTGGGAGAAGACGATTTATTTGGAGATAATTTTTTTCAAAGTGAATGAAAAAGTGAATTATATGTGGATAAATATGAATACATCAAAAATAATGATTGTTGTTTCCTTTTGTGTTTTTGTTTTTTTGATTATTGTTCCAACAATCTCTTCATCGGCCGTAAATAAAACGGCTGATAACATAGCTACAAATGCAAATACATCAGTTAAATTAAAAAATTTAAAAAAAGAACAGCAAAAATCAAAATTAAAATCAAATGAAATAGAAATAATTAAAGAAGAAAAAGATTCAAATGAATCTAGTTTAATTTTTGGAAAATTTACTTTTAAAACTCTGTCTCTTGAGCCAACTCTTGTTGTTACAGACGGAAACTGGAAACATGGTGATGATAGTGAGGGTGAAATTAATTCTTATGGTATTGAGGTAAGAGCATTTATTCAATATACTAACTTTTTTGGAGGAATTACTTATGGAATTAACTCCTCTAAAATTACTCCCAATACTACACAAGATCGTTATTTTTATTATTCTGATGAAAAGGCAAAAAATCAATTAATTGGACTTGCAGGCGGAATTTTTCTTTGGCAGCGATTGCGATTAATTGGAGTTTATTATGTTTTAAATGTCCTGGATGTAGATAATGTAAGCTATGAATATATTTTTTCGTCAGACACTCCTAATGTATATAAAGAAACACATTCTTCTTTAAGATTTGTTGGTAATGGATTTCGTGTAGGGGCCGGTTTTAAGATTACTGATTTACTTATTGTTGAATTTTCTTGGATGAAACAAAAGTATCCAAAGTTTTCCGCGCAAACTATTGATTACGATACAAAAAATAACACTTTACCGAGGGAATTTTTGCATAAAATATATATGGTTTCTATTAGTTGCCCTTTTAATTTCAAAATATTTGATAATTAGAAAAATATAAACGAATAAATTAAAAATATGAAGACATCAGGAATATTAACATTAATTATTTTGTTCTTTCTGCCTTTTTTAGTAACAAATTGTGGAAATAAAAGCGAAGATATACTTGTAACCAATAACTCCATCTTTTTTAATAAAGAAGTTAAAGAGATAATGCCATTACAAACTGATTCTACGGTTAGAGATATTTCTGAACCTCAATTATTAAAGAAGGGAGAAGTAAAAAATTGGAATCATCCAGATAATTGGGAGAGTGTTATTTACAATATTTGGTCATTATTGAGAGATGATACTAAAATTACATATCCTGCAGATTGGAATGAAAAAAATATTTACTCGCTTTTAAAAGAAGTAGAGATCAGTGATTCAATAACTTGTCTGTGGAATTATAGATTGAATAAAACACTTACTCCTCCATTTACTGCTTTTAATCAGTTTAATAGTGGAATTAAATACAGTCGTGCTCGAACTGTTTCAAGTACTGATATGAGTATTGATCGTTCATTTGATATTAATGTCGTGTGGGCCCCCGGATCAATTTTTTACGCTTTAATGACTAAAAAAATTACCTTTCTTATAACAAATGCAAATTTAGAAAAACAATATGTTATTGAAAGTAAATTTGATCGAGTTAATGGAGATTTAAAACTCAATTTGGCCTTGAACCAAAAGATGGGTGCAAGCGATGAAAATGGTAATAGCATATATCTTTTAACAAGATTTGAATTACAAGGAAATACTACTACTCATAGTTTCACTCTTAATTACGTAAGAAGGTCATATCCAACTGGACATTCAATTTCTTTACTTGGGAAAGGAGTTTCAAAAGGAAATTCTGTATATTACCTTTTTAAGGCCAAAAGTAATATGAGTCCAACCACTACAACTTATTATTGTATAAAAGCAGGACTACCATTGTCTACCTTTCAAAGTTCTTTTGAGGCCAATAATCCTGATGGTGCTACTTATGGAACTGATATTATTGTAACTACCGATTTAAGTACGATATCTTCTACAAATTGTGCTTCTTATTTAGAATATGTACAAAACACAAATTTTTTTGATTATACAAGTGAGACAGATGTCCCTTATGAAACTACAAGTTACCCGGTAACAGCATTTTGGTGAGAGGATAATCTATGTTTTTAAATCATTTTCTTTTTGTTTTATTTATTATTTTTTTTATCTCTTGTAGTTCTCCTCAAAGTAATGTTGTAGTTTCAACAGATGAATTTGATTTAAAAAGTGAGATTGTTGATGAACTTGGAGATGATTCAAAATCAAGCAATGATGAACTAGAAAAATACTATGACAATATGACGAAAAAAATACTTGAAACTGCTTATCAAGAAGAGAGTGAAAAAATTGAAGCAAAAGAAGATGATCTTACAGCGGAATTGGATGAAGTGGATAATCTTGATAAACTAGACGATGTTACTGATGGTAAATCCAAATCTAAATCTAATTCCAAAGTAAGTAAAAAAAATATTGTAACTCATGGTAAAGATATTTCCTCAAAATCAAAAAAAGAAGAGCTGGAAGATAGTGATGATCTTCTACTTAAGAAAAAACCTTCCAGAGCAATTGCTTCTTCGTCTATTTTAAAAAATGAATTTAAGTATATCCCTCCCGTTCCTCAAAATCAGGAGCTAATATCAGCTGCTAGAATTGGAACAATTAAAATGGTTAGGTATTTTGTGGACTCTGGTTTGGATATAAATTTTCAAAACGAGGAAGGTATAAGTCCACTAATGGCAGCAGCTCAAAATAATCGAAAAGAAAATGTGAAATTTCTTTTACAAAAAGGAGCGGATCCTCATGCTAAAAATAAAAGCGGGCAAACAGCATTGGATATCGCTCAAGAAAAAGGAAACGAAACTATTGTAGCTCTGTTTAAAGAGGTTAAATAGTATTTATAAAGAGCTTTCTATCTTTTTTGTAAATAATCTAACATTTCGTTGAAAGCAGTGGCCACATCTTTAAATTCATCATTTTCTCTAAAGTAAACTCTTTGATTAACATCACCATTTTTAATTTCATTGATCACTTTTTTTAATTTATAAAGAGGTCCTGCTACTTTGTGAGAAATAAAGACACCCCATATAGTTATAACTATCAGGAAGAAAAATGCACATGCTATTAAGTAGAATATAATTTTATTTAATTCTGAATAAAGTAAATTACGAGCAGCATCCGTCATGTCTACCATTTCCACTAGTAATTGATAATTTTCTCTGATGTAAACATAAAAGACTATTGTATACAATATTGTTAAAATTATTCCTCCTAGATTAACCCAAAGAAGATACTTGAATTGAAATTTTGGATTTATTATCAAGTTTTTCAAATATCGTTTATATGGTTTATTCGAATTCATAGATCTTAATCCCCTATCATAAAAGATAGTTTTAATTACTTTGCTTTGCTATTATTATAGCAATAAAAATTTTTTTCTAAATATTAACATTTTTCTTTAATATTTTTTCCCAGATTACTAATTTTTATTTTTATCTCTTCAATTTTTGTTTCTAAAATAATTAAGTTAGAAGATATTTTGATCTTTTTATTAATATCATCCTTGTATTTTTCATATAAATCTTGATTTTTTTGTTTTAAGGCAAAAAGCTTTTCTTGTTTTTCGTTGGCCTCGGTTAAACTTTCTTTTAGAGGATCACAAGAGGCATTTGCTATAGATTTTTCACTAAATAAAAAGAATATAGATATGAGAGGGAGTAGAAGTAAATAATTTAATAAATTACTCATGATTTTTAAAATGGTGGCCTTAAAGATTTTTTTCCACATTGAATAGAGTACCTTCTATTATTTTAGGAAGAAGTTTTTAGATTTAAATTAATATTACAACTTGAATACGTTATATTTATTAAGATTAAGTTATTAAAATTTATAACTGAAGTGACATCGGAATTTGCTATGTAAAACTTTAATAATAAAAAAGTTAAAAAATTTTTAAGTGAAGATTTTTTTGAATAGCTCGCTTCATTTCTTATAATTTATAATTACTAAGTATAGAAACATGAAGTGAGAGGATGAATAAGTGAGTATTTAATATTTCTTTTCAGCACATCTTTTTTTCCCTGGATGCCTTTTGCTGTCTATTATATAACCTACTTTACCTCCACGGTGAAGGCATGTGTCTACACATTCAGTTGGCTTAGATCCCTTGCAACATAAGTTTTTTGATTTATCTACCTTGAGGCCATTTTCACATCTGCTAATTTAAATATTCTTGTTAATACACTTTCAAAACACCAACCAGCATGTTTCTTTGTAGTAACTATTAAAAAGGAGAGTTGTTGTTTTCCGTAAGTTTTTACATCAGTGGGTTCAGCGTTTAAAATAATCTTTATCGTTTAAATCATTGTATCCCGCCGATATTGCTGCTGGACGCGGAAATTTAATTGTCACATTTAGAGGCCAATTAAATTTCCGCGTCCAATATTTTTGTTATTTTATTTCTGGGCCAGAATAAGTTTTAAGAAAATCTTTGCAGGATGATTTGCAATAAGAGTACTCTACAGGTATTGTAATACATCTTTTTTTAATCCAAATTTCTTGCATTACTTTATCAGTTGTCCTGCTCCAGTTTCCTGGGTATGTTCCGTTAGTATCAGATATTTTTTGGCATGACCAATTGTAGTTAGAATCGCCTTTATCATCTGGATAAGTATTACATTTTTTGGCTGCCCACAAGGATTGAACATTTGCATCTGCTTTTCCCGAGTGATTAGGCCAAGTAGCGTACTCATTGGAAATTTGTTGACAAGTTTTACTATTGCTTGGAACTGTAGTACAACTTTTTCTAATCCAAATTTCTTGCATTACTATATCAGTTGTCCTGCTCCAGTTTTTTGGGTATGTTCCGTTAGTATCAGATATTTTTTGGCATGACCAATTGTAGTTAGAATCGCCTTTATCATCTGGATAAGTATTACATTTTTTGGCTGCCCACACATCTTGTAAAATTTTATCTGCTTTTCCCCATTGTACCTGATGCCAAGTACCGTACTCATTGGAAATTTGTTGGCAAGTTTTACTACTGCTTATTGCTGGTGGAGTTGGAAGTGGAGTAGGTCTATATATTGGTGTTGGAGCGGGGGTTGAGGGAATAATAAGTGCTTGCGATATTTGAATCGTCACAAGAAAAAATGTAAATACCAGTAATGTAGGTATAATTAGATTAAAAGTACTTCTCATTAATTTTCCTCCTTAAAAGGTAGAAAGCTATTAAACAGTTAATAATGTTGTTTTTAAATTATAAATTTAAAATGCATTGTATGCAAGATGGTCTAATTATTCATTCCTGATATTAAAGAAATAACAAAACAATCCGTTTTATTACTCCATGAAATTAATGGCCGAATTTAATTCTTTAAACCATAAGCTAATATATAATTTTCCAAATTCACAACTGAATGGAAGAATTATTGAATATCCTTTTTCTAAAGAGTCAGTTAACTTTATTGCTTCAATTTTTTTGAATTCTCTACCCTCTAAAATAGAAACATCACTTAAGGTAACGTTACTTTCTAGTCCTGCCAAGATGAGCATCACTTGTGAATGAATTTTTTTTATTTGCTCTTTTACTAAAACAATAGAATCTGCCATAGAAGGTAGGATTGTAGGTGCAGGTGAAGCTGGAGGCGAAGATAAAGAATTTATATCTGAAATTTTATCTTTTGAATTAATTAAGTTTGTAATCGTTTCTTTGGGAAAACTGAGAAACATTAGATACTGATTTGTATTACTATCGACATTAAAAGCACCAGTAAAGTCACCTTCTAAAGTGTTAAGATTTTCTTTTTTGATGAAAATTTTATCTTTTTTTACTATAGTTTGATATTCAAGATAGTAGATTTTTATTAGTGCATTTACAAAAATTTGTACGAAATTTATACTATCAATTTTACCTAAAAAAACATCTAACTCTTCTAAAGCCATAATCAAATTTGGAACTACGTTAAATCCCGTATTTTTATCTTCTGTTGTGTTTTGTTCTTTTTTCGAAAGTTTTGTTACTAAATTAGTTGGAACATAAAATAGAATTAATTTTTTTTTGGAAGTTGATAATTGTTGTTCGAGAGAAGTGAAGAAGTTAAACCATTCATCAGTAATTTCAGAGATTGAAGCAAAATTAAAAAGCAAGTGAGTGGGAGTTGTACAACAACTGTGTAATTTGTCTTGTAACACAGATAATGATTGTTGGTGATTTATATTAGATAAATATACTAAAGAATAATTGTTTTTTTTAATTATGGAAAAAAAATTTGTTTTAACAATATTTGAATTTGAATTTAATTCATTCATAAAAGCACACCGTATTTAATTTGCAATATTTATGTTATCTTCTTCGTTTTATTGTTTCAGCTTTTTGTCCTTTATCCTTACTATCTTTTCCACTTACACCCCCACTCCCGCTTTTTAGTTTATTATTTATGGCATTAATAATTTCATTATTTTCGATGCTCTTTGCATATGCCAAAGCATTTTTTCCTCTATGATCTGTTTCATTTATATCCGCACCACCATCTAATAAAACATTAACTAGTTTTAGATCTTTTTTATTAATTGCAGTCATTAATAAAGTAAGACCCTTTATTTTAAAATTTACATTTGCTCCAGCATTAATAAGTTTTTTAGCGGCCTCAGAATGCCCATAGGTTATGGACAGGGCCAAAGGAGTTAGAGTGGTCTTAACATTTTTTTCTTCCACCAATGATCCTGCTGAAAGTATGAAATCGATCATTTCAACATTTCCACTTTGAGCAGCAAATGAGAGTGCGGTAAAACCATTAAAATCTTTGGCATTAATATCTAGATGACCAACAATTTTTTTTGCAATATCCATTTGTCCTTTAAAGGCAGCAATCATGAGAATATTTTGTCCTGTTGGACCTTTAAATTTTAATAAGTGTCTTAACTCTGTTTTTTCATCTTCTTTAGGTGGGATTACTTCATTTAAGCGATCATTTATTTCAAATTTCTTCTCATTATTGAAGTTATTATCAACCCCTGCACTTATGATATTAAGATCCATTTTAAGATCATCTTCTTTTTTAGTTTCAACTTCTTCTTTTTTTACTTCAAATTGCTCAATAATTTTTTGAGGCACAACTTTTTTGATTGGTTCTATTACTTCAATAATTTTCACAACTTTATCATTAATAATTTCGTCATCGAGTTCTTTGAGTAGATCAAGCAATCGAATATTATCATTATCAGTTATGTTTATATCTGCTCCGCTATCAATTAATATATTAACAACATCAGTACTTTCGTTTTGAGCAGCATAGAAAAGAGCACTTTTACCATCCTTATCTTTGATATTAACATCGGCATTAGCTTCTACTAATGAAATAATTATATCATTATGACCTAAATTTTCTTTTGAAAGAAGTAAATCATCGAGAGGTTCACTCGTTTCCTCTGGAACAAAGATCTCTTTCCCGGTTAATGGATCAATAATAGACAAAGCACCAAGAAGTTCAGAATCATTAGATGTGCTAGTTTCAGGAAGATTATTATTTCTTTCTTTAGCAACATTTTCAGTAAGGATATATGTAAATTCTTTTAAATCATCCAGACCACTTAGTCCTGGATCACTTTTTTTTAACAAATCATTTATATCTTTAATAAGGGTATTATTAGAATCAAATACTATTTCATTTACTCCTGCTGCCAACATTAAAGCACTTTGACCATCTGAATTTGTTTCATTAACATCAGCTCCTTTTTCAACTAAAAGTTCAACACTACTTTTATCACCCAAAATAGAAGCAACCATTAAGGCACTCACTCCATGATTATCTTTTTCATTAACATCAACTTTTTGAACTAAATCTTTTAAGACTGATTGTTGATCTTTTACAATTGCTTTCATTAGTGTGCTTCGACCTTCTTTATCTTTTTTATTAACATCAGCACCAGCATCAACTAACATTTTTGCAATCTTTTCATGACCACCTTCAATTGCTAAATGAATTGGGGTCTTGCCATTTTTATCGTCTTTTTCTAAACCAGTTTTAAGTTTTAAGAGTTTTTTAACTATGCGATCATGTCCGTGAGTTGAAGCATGCATGATAGGGGTAAAACCATCAACGTCTTCTAATTCAAATTGTGAATATGAACCATGATCAATTAAAAAATCAAATATAGAATTATATCCACCAATCGCACTATATGTTAGTGCTGTTCTGCCATATTTATCTTTTAAAGTAATGTCAGCATCAGCATAAAAGAGTAATTTGGCACATTTTGAAAGGCCTAGATAGGAAGCATACATTAAAGCAGAACGAGTCTCCTTATCAGTGAAATTTACATTACAGCCAATTGAAATTAAAAATTCAGCACAATCGTCTTTTTTATTTTTCAAGGCCACAATGAGTGGAGTTTGCCCATTTTTGTCTATCTTATCAATATCAAGGTAAGTATTATTAGTGCTTGAAGAAAATCCTTCTGAAAAATATTTTTTTAATTTATCAAAATTACCTTTTGCACAGATACCAAAGATATCTCTTGATTCATTTTCTACAGTAGTGGTAGTAGTAGTTGTATTAGGAGTAGGTTGAGACTCCATTAATTCTTCCTCTCTTTGTCTTTGTGTATATGTAACATTGTTGTAACATTAAATTTGTACATATATTTTGTAGCTATCTTTTATTTTAACAAACATAATGAAAATAAAAATGATAATAAATACTCTACTAAAAAAACTTAAAAAAAAACGATTACCAACATTACAAACATTACAAATAAATTGGAATACCAACGAACTTGGTAAAGATTTTTGGATCTTTCGTTTTGGTCAAATTATTTCAATTATAGGCGATAATTGCAGTTATGTAGCATTGATGTGGTGGATACTTGATAAAACTGGTTCGGCCGCAAAAATTTCTACAGTGCTAGCTCCATCATTATTTATTAAAATTTTTCTTTTGCCGCTTTGTGGACCTCTCGGTGATTTTTTTCCAAGGAAATGGATTGTTGTATGTGCTGATTGTTGGAGAGCAATTTTAACAATTATTTTAGCAGTTATATTCTATCTTGATTTTTTTTATCTACCATTAATTATGCTTATAAGTATACTTATCGCCGTAGGTTCTGCATTGTTTGAATCGGTTTCAATAAGTATTATTCCAAATATTATCTCTGATGAAAGTAAAATTCCTAAGGCCGTGGAACAAACTCAAAGTATTATAACTTTTGGAGCAGTTATAGGAGGGATTTCTGGAGGAGTTATAGTTACTTTCTTAGGTATTGGAGGGGCGTTTATAGTAGATGCAATCTCTTTTATTGTAGCAATGATTGCCACTTTGAAAATAAAGAGTACTTGCCAAGGCAGAAATGCAAATGAAGGTGTAAAAAGAAGCATATCTAATTCTAATTCTAATTCGTTATCTCTAATTATGATGATTAAAAAGTGGTTTGCGGATTTATTAGAGGGAATATATGTAATACGAAAAATACCTTTGGAATTCGGAATAGGATTAGTGGCCGCCATATTAAATCTGGTAACCTCTCCGTTAGTTGTGGCCTTACCAGTTTTAGTAAAAGAAGCACGTAATATGCCGCCTTGGTTTTTGGGTGCATTAGAGGCCAGCGTTGGTGTTGGTGGAATTGTGGGAGCAATACTAGTTGGAAAGATGTTAAAAAAGATCCATGCAGATTATGCAATTTTAATGGGTATAATTGCAATTGGGATTGGAATTTCTGTATTACCTCGTACACCAAATCTTTTACTTCCTTTATTGATGATGTTTTTTATTGGCATGGGGGCCATGATTACAAATGTTCCTATAATCACAAAATCCACTATGGCATTACCGGACCAATATCGTTCGCGAGTTGGTTCCTGCGCTTCATTTCTATACCAGATGGCAAATCCAATTGGGGTGGCATTTTCAGGATACCTTATCTCTACTTTTAGTTTGAATACTACACTTCTTGTTTCAGGGGGATTAGTGATAATACTTTCTCCTCTAATATATAGAATTCCTGATTTTAAAAAATTTATGAGACTACCTGATGACAGTGTTGCGACATTTTATATTAAAAACTATCCTGAGGCATTTAAACAAAAATTAAAACAATTTTAAAACAACAATAAATAATTGAAATATTGTTATTATAATAGCGAAGAATACAAAATAAAAAAAATTCGCAACAATGCCTGGCAAAACATGCAAAATAACTTTCAATTTCCAATGCAACATTGTAAAGTTTTTTTCATAATAATTTTTATTGTTTGTTTTTTAGTTTCTATTTTCTATTTTTTATTTTTCTATTTTTACAAAGGAAGGTTGAAATTATGAAGTTAAGGTTAAAGTCAGATTCTCCAATTTTGGATCTTCTGAAAAGATTCTCCTCGTTATCGTTTTTATCTTTTTTACTTTTTGCTACTGCCAGTAGCGTGATGGCCAGCGAAGCAGATTTGATTCTTCCAGATCTTTCATCAGTATCATTTTTTGGAATTTCTGGTTATTCATTGCTTGTTGTTGGTCTTTTTATTTGTGTACTAGGAATGTTGTTTGGTTTTTTAATGATGAACAACTTAAAAAATCTTCCAGTACATAAAAGTATGCAAGACATTTCAGAATTAATTTACGAGACATGTAAAACTTATTTGCAAACTCAAGGAAAATTTTTGGCCATATTATTTGCTTTTATAGCGGTAATTATAATTGTTTATTTCGGACCATTAAGGCACTTTGATGCTCATAAAGTTGCCATTATTGTGTTTTTCACTATCGTTGGTATGATGGGTAGTTACGGTGTTGCTTGGTTTGGTATTAGAATAAATACACTGGCAAACTCACGTTCAGCATTTGCTTCACTTACCGGAAAACCATTTCTAACATACGCTATTCCTCTAAAAGCAGGAATGAGCGTGGGAATGCTCTTGATAAGTGTTGAGTTAATTATTATGTTGATAATTTTGCTTTTTATTCCTGGTGATTATGCTGGCCCCTGTTTTATTGGTTTTGCAATTGGTGAATCATTAGGCGCTGCCGCTTTAAGAATTGCAGGAGGAATTTTCACCAAGATCGCTGATATTGGTTCAGACTTAATGAAAATTGTTTTTAAAATTAAAGAAGACGATGCTCGTAACCCGGGAGTGATTGCAGATTGTACAGGAGACAATGCTGGAGATTCAGTGGGTCCCACCGCAGATGGTTTTGAAACTTATGGCGTTACTGGTGTTGCCTTAATTACTTTCATTTTATTAGCAGTCGGCGATAAAGACATTCAAACACAATTACTTGTTTGGATTTTCATAATGAGAATTGGAATGATTATTACCAGTGCTCTTTCTTATTGGATAAATGATGTAATTGCTAAATCAAAATATGCTGAATCTGAAAAATTTAATTTTGAACATCCATTAACATCTCTTGTTTGGATTACATCAATTGTTTCCATCGTTGTGACTTTTGCTCTTTCTTATGTATTAATTCCTGAATTAGGAAGCGGTCTATGGTGGAAATTATCAGCAATTATTTCATGTGGTACTATTGCTGGTGCTTTAATTCCTGAACTTGTAAAAATATTTACTTCTACAGAATCTAAACATGTGAGAGAAGTTGTAAATGCATCTAAAGAAGGTGGCGCCTCTCTTAATATCTTATCAGGACTAGTTTCTGGGAATTTTAGCTGTTATTGGATTGGTTTGTCTATTATCGCTCTTATGGCCATAGCATATATGATCAGTGGTATGGGTCTAATTGATATTATGATTGCAGCTCCGGTATTCGCATTTGGATTAGTGGCCTTTGGATTTTTAGGAATGGGACCGGTTACAATTGCAGTTGATTCTTATGGCCCAGTTACCGATAATGCTCAATCAATTTATGAATTATCTTTAATTGAAACTATTCCAAACATTAAAGAAGAAATTAAAAAGGATTTCTCTTTTACTCCTAACTTTGATCGCGCAAAAGAATACTTAGAGCAAAATGATGGTACAGGTAATACTTTTAAAGCAACAGCAAAACCAGTATTAATTGGTACAGCAGTTGTGGGTGCCACCACTCTTATTTTCTCAATCATCATGCTTTTAACTAAGGGACTCACCGAAGGCAAAGAATATTTGTCAATTATCCACCCACCATTTCTGCTAGGTTTGATTACGGGTGGAGCAATAATTTATTGGTTTACAGGAGCATCTATTCAGGCAGTGACAACTGGTGCTTATAGAGCGGTAGAATTTATTAAGAAAAATATTAAACTTGAAAATACTACTAAAGCATCAATGGAAGATAGTAAAAAAGTGGTAGAAATTTGTACTCAATATGCACAGAAAGGTATGTTTAATATTTTCTTAACAGTGTTCTTCTCTACTCTAGCTTTTGCTTGTATGGACTCTTATTTCTTTATTGGTTATTTGATTTCTATTGCAATATTTGGCCTATACCAAGCTATTTTTATGGCCAATGCTGGTGGTGCTTGGGATAATGCTAAGAAATTAGTTGAAACCGAACTTAAAGCGAAAGGAACTCCACTTCACGATGCAACTGTTGTTGGTGATACCGTAGGTGATCCATTTAAAGATACATCTTCAGTTTCTATGAATCCAGTAATTAAATTTACAACTTTATTTGGTTTATTAGCAGTTGAATTAGTTATTGAAGTATCACGTACCACCGCAACTACATTGGCAGTGATTTTCTTTATTATATCAATTATATTCGTATGGCGTTCATTCTACGGTATGAGAATTAAAAACGATTAACATTATTTTTCAGTCGTTGGCCATCGGCCGACGACTGATTAAATTAAGTTAAATTAGATTAAATTAAATTTTTTTTATTATAAAATGATGATGCCTTTCCAATTCCCTCTTCAAGACAAAGAACCAATCCTTCAGCAGCTTTCGTAAAATAGGTGTCTAGTGATTTTTGTTCTTCTTTTGAGAATGAGCTTAACACCCAATTACTGACATCTCCTTTTGCAGGTCTTGAGATGCCAATTCGCAGACGATGAAATTCATTTGATCCTATTAATCCAGCAATTGATCTTAAACCATTGTGGCCGGCAAGCCCTCCTCCGCTCTTAAAAGAAATTTGTCCAAAAGGAAGATCTAGTTCATCATGCAAGATTAAAATATTTGCGACTTCGATTTGAAAAAAATCTTTAATCGCCAATACACTTTCGCCACTTCTATTCATATAGGTTAATGGTTTAATAAAATGGATTTTTTTGTTTTTGCTTTGACCTTTTCCTTTTATAGAGGAATACGAAGTATAAAGGCCTTTGAATTTTTTTTGCCAACTAAGTTCACTGGCAAATGGCAAGGATTCAATTAACATTTCACCGACGTTATGCCTGGTACACTCGTATTCGACTCCTGGATTTCCTAGTCCTACCACTAAATTAATCACGATTTATATGAAGAGGGAGCTAACGGAATCATCATTAAAGGTGCAATGAATGGCCTTCCCTAATATTTCAGCAACAGAAAGAACCTTCACTTTACTTACATGGGCACAATCTTTAGTGAGAGGAATAGTGTCGGTAACAATTACTCCATCAAGCTCTTCACATTTTGAGATACGTTCATATGCAGGGTTGGAAAATATTGGATGTGTAGCGCAAGCATATACCTTTCTTACACCCTCATCTTTTAGGGCCTTGACTGCCTCAATTAATGTTCCGGCGGTATCAATTATATCATCTATGATAATTGCATCTTTGTTTCGTACATCTCCCACAATATTCATGGCCTTGGCAACATTTGGAGCGATTCTTCTTTTGTCAATCATTGCTAAATCGCACTTTAATGTCTTAGCAAAATGTCTGACTCTTTCAATTCCGCCACTATCAGGGGAGACACATACTGGATCTTGAATAATTTTCTTTTCACCAATTAGCTCTCTTTGAATATAGTCTAAAATCACAGGAGAGGAATATATATTATCGAAGGGGATATTAAAAAAGCCTTGAATTTGTCCCGTGTGCAAATCCATAGTTATAACTCTAGTAGCACCTGCTACAGTTAGTAAGTCAGCAACTAATTTTGCGGAGATTGGTGTCCTGGGACTCACCTTACGATCTTGACGAGAGTAACCGTAATGGGGAACAACTGCAATAATTGATTGAGCAGAGGCCCTTTTTAAAGCATCAATAATAATTAGCAGTTCCATTAAATTATCATTTACGCCTGGCGAGCATATGGATTGCAAAACAAAAACATCTGCTCCTCGAACATTTTTTTCTATTCGGCAATAGATCTCTCCATTAGCAAAACGCACTACTTGAGGATCTACTAAAGGAACATCAAGATACCTGGATATACTTTTAGACAACTCTATATTTGAGTTACCTGATACAAGAATTAGTCTTTTCAAGAGTAATCTCCTAAAATACTAATGAATAATAATAATAATCAATGAATAAAAGATATGGCTGGGGTGGAAGGATTCGAACCTTCGTATGTCAGAATCAAAATCTGGTGACTTGCCGCTTGTCGACACCCCAGTAACTAAAAAATAATTTATTTTGGTCGAAATTCTTTAACTCTTAATTAAGATAATTACTATAACTGATGACACTTTGTCTTGGCAAATTCTATATTTATTTAATAATTATATTTAACTTGATGACCTTGAAATGGTATTGATATTGTTACTCTGATAATTTTAATTTAAGTTTTAATTTAATACGTGATTTAAAACGTGATTTTATTTTTAAGGAGCTTTTGCGTGTGTAAAAATTTTTTTAATGCAATAACTGGTTTAAGTTTAACTTTTATTTTTACTTTATTTTTCACTCTGGCCTTTACTATTATTACGCCTTCATCTTCAATAAATTTCTTTGCTGTTAGAAGCGCATATGCGTTACCTATGGATTGGCAAGGAATACTGGCGGCCGATACAACATCAATCGGTAATTTCAGAAGAACGAATACACCTTATCAAATTAATCCCGACCGAGGAAGTCAACAAATACCAGTTGCAAATGGAGATAGTACTGATGCTTCTTTTCAAAGTTATATTCTGAGGTTAGCGCCTTCGATTGTAATAAACGACAGTGCTTCTTTCTTTGGAGAGATAACAACTGGATACAACAGAGGCGGATTTTTTGGTGATGGATCTGCTTATAAAAAGGGTGCTGCTGGTTCTAATTCTTTTGGAGATGCTTTATATTTACAAAATACCTATAGTGGAAATTCCAATGTGGCGCTCTCTCAATTTAATGTAAAATTGTATACGGATAGTGCTACATACATAATTGGTCGCCAATCATTTCATTGGGGATTGGGTGCTATCATGAATAGTGGTGAAAAGACCTGGGATCGATATGCTACAATTCAAGATGGTGTAACTGCTAAATTAAAAGTTGGAAATTTTAATTTCATTCCTTACTACGCAAAAATAAATTCAATCAGAGAATTAACCAAAATTGATGATACTAAATCATACGGAATTGGTTTGCTTTATGATAGCGTGGAAAGAGATATGGCATTTGGTATTTTATATGGAAAACGTTCTTCTCGTGACTTCAATACATTTTTTCAAAGTTCCGAAGGGTATAATTTAGGAAACGCTTTTATTTCGATAGTGGATTTACACTTTAAAAAAACCTTAAATAAATTTTCATTTGCAGTTGAAGCGCCAATTATTTCGGGAGATTTAGGAAACGTTTATTCTATTGAACCCAATTCTTCAACAAGCTATAAGGCCTATGCAGTTGTGGCAGAATCAAGCTATAAGTTTAATGAATCTTGGAGTATGGGAGCTATGGCCGGTTATGTTACTGGTGAAGATGGAGAGGGTCCATATTATGCGGCCATGTATTTAAACCCAAATTATAAGATTGCTAATCTTTTATTCAATTATAACCTACAGGCGGTTACAGGAGATACTAATCAAAGCATATATGATTCTTACGTAGTAAACACCCGCTACTTGAAACTTCATGGAGCTTATACTAATGGAACATGGACATACTCTGCCGGTCTTATCAATGCTCGTGCTAATGAAGTTGCCAAAAGTGGTGGTGGTTTTGCATTCAATCATACTACTAACAAAAGATTTAATTCCAATTATTCTCAAGAAAAGAATCTTGGTAACGAAATTGATTTAGGTGTAAATTATCAATGGAATAGTAATGTTTCATTACGTGCAAATTTAGGTTATTTGTTTGTAGGCGATTATTATAAATACACTAATACTGAGGCAGCATTAGAAACTAAAAATTGTTATTCATTTGTATTTGGAATTGCTACTTCCTTCTAGTTATTTTTTGACGGGCTCTTAGCTTACAAAAATTCTTAAAAAATTTTCATAATGACTATGACAATATTTTAGTCTCTCACAAAGATTTTTTTCTAGGATTTTACATTCACTACTAATACTGTTTATTGATACCCATTTTGATGAACAAAGGTTGTTAAAGTCTTCAATAACAGCATTGATGATTGGATCAAAGCTTACGCTTTTATCGAAAATTGTAGATGTATCACTTAGAGTATTTGAAAATAATTGTATGCCAAAAGACGCCTGGCCATTTTTTAAATAAGTACTTGCAAGAAGTATATTAACAAAAAAATTCTTATCATCTATTTCTTTGAGAGATTTTAAATGTTCTAATTTTTCATTTACAGAAATGTTTGAATTATAGAATGCAATTTTTCCCATCAAGGCCAAGGAATGGTCGCTTAAAGAAAGCTGGCAATTTTTTTTAAAAAATTCTTCTGATGTCGATAGGGCCTCTGGAATAATGGAAATACTCCATAGATATTTTATTTGCATAATGATATTTGTGCAGGATTTTTCTCGCTGATAACTTTTTATAACAAATGCTTCTTCTGTGGTACGAAGATTAATTTCATTGCGCGAAGTGATTAAAAATAGAGAAAATATTAAAATATAAAATATAATACTATAGTTTAAGTGAACTTTTAAAAATGGAATTATTTTTTGAGCTAACAGTAATATCATTATAAAAAAACTTACAGAAGAAAGAAGTAAATAAGAATCAGATAAAAAAATTTTAGTCATTCGAAATAAAACAATAAAGAGAGGTAAAAAAAAGAGCGATCCCCAAACAATTAAATTTTTCCAAGCATAACTTTTCCAAAATAAATAATAAAAAATTAATAAAAGAAATAAACCTATTATATTTGCTATTGAACCGGGATCATAAGTGATAGCAAATACAAATGGGTAAACAAATTGAAAAAAAGAACGTCCAATAGAAAGAAATTTTACACCTAAAACATCATATTGAAGAATATATTTACTGGTTCCTACCGCCGTTATGTAAATGTAATTATAATAGTAGTAATTAATTGTAGTATTAATAATTAAAATGATTATAAGAGGAATAGATATTTGTATTATTTTTTTTCTGTCGCTCTCTGGAATTTTAAAAGGAGCAGGGCCTACAAGGGCCACAAGTAAATACCAAAGAGGCCATAATAAAACTATTGGCTGTGAAAATATTGCTGATAAATAAAAAAGATAAATTAAAATAATATCTTTTGTTTTATGAGTTTTATTTTTTAAAGATTTTAAAGCGAGATAAGTTGCAGCTAAAATAAATAAATATGCTAAAAGATGTTTTCTAGCAGAGGCCCAGCTAACTGTATGAACAAAAGTAGGATAAATTGTGTATATTAAAATTAATGATCTGCTTAAAAGTAAATTTAGATTAAACAATAAAAATATTTTATACAAGAGGATAGTACTGAACAACCATATAAGTAAATTACTTGCTTCAAATATTCTAACTCCCACTAATCGTGCAAGATATATATCAATTGCTAAAGATAAATCTCTGATAGGTTGAATATCTAAAATTTTATTTATTTTTATCGCCTTAATATAATCTAAAAATGAATGAACAGATGTCATTGGAGATGTAACCAGGGCATAATCAGGATTAACTACCGCATTAGTAAATAAGATGGGTTGATACAAGCTAAAAAGAATTATAAATATTAAAACATAAAAGAAAAAATTACTTGATAGATCTTTAAAATAGAGCTTTTCTATTTTTTCACTAATCATAATTATGGTTTTAATACAATATCGAAAAATTTACTAGTACTTTGAGTATCAGATAATTGGTCTTCATGTATTAATTTATAAAAATATATATTTCTAAAAATTGATTGCACATAGTTTTGAGTTTCAGTAAAAGGAATCATCTCAATGGTATGTAAAATTGAATCAGAAGTAAAAACCTGATCAATCCATTTTTGAGTATTTCCTTCACCTGCATTATATGCTGATAAAGCATATATTAAATTGCCATTATAGCGATTGATTAATTTTTTTAACAAAGTCATTCCAATTTTTATATTGGTAACAGGATCACCTAGCTTTTTAAAAGTAATATTTTTTCTAATTGTATGCCTAGCAGTTCTTGGCATAAGTTGCATTAAACCTCTAGCTCCTGCAGAAGAAATTGCATTTGGGTTGAATGCTGATTCTTGTCTAATGAGAGACAAAACAAGGATAGGATCTAGGGTATTATCAAGCAATTCAATCTCTTTGCGATAAGGTGTAGGAAATAACACTAATAAGCTTAATTTATCAGGTTTAACAAAACCCTTCTCTATAGCGCTGTTTAAGATATTAAAACTTTTATTATAATAACCCAATTCAGATAATATACTTATAAGGATTAATGTTTGTGAGTGAAGAATTTTTTGATTTTTATGTTGTTCTTCAATTGAACGTTCTTTTTTGTATTCTATAAAACTCATTTCATTAAAACTAACAAATGAGGTTGCTTCCATGTTTGTAAAATAATTATTATTAAGCTTTGACCAAATCTGTATTCGTTTGATTCTAGTTTTAATGCTCGCAGGAATTTTGTGAAAAGAAGGGTTAGGTAAAATATTTCTAGTATTTAATCTTTCAGACAATAATTTTTTTGCGGGGCCATCACTTGCAGAAAAATCTTTTTTCTCCTCTTCATTCATAATTAAAGACAATAATTTAGATGCCATCACAGAATGATAGGTCAAAGGATATTGTTCGATAATCCTTTTATAATAAGTTTTTGCTTCTTCGATTTCTCCTTTTTTTGAAAGAGAATATGCCATCCAAAAAATAAATTTAATTCCTGCTCGATCAAGATGATCTTTAACTTTAAATTCATCAACAATTTCTAATGCTTCTTTATATTTTTCTTGAGCAATTTTATTCCAAAAAATATAATAAACGCTTTCGTAGAATTTATCATATGTTGATAAGGAGTTTGTAAAACGAAGAACAACATCACTTTGAGAGAATAGTTTTTGATTTAAAAAAAATCTACCTAGCAAAAGAGTGCTAGGATATATTTTGTATGTTGGTAAATGATTTTTGTTTTTTGAGTAATAATTCATTATACCTTGAATTTTGCTTTCAATCTCCTCTTGATTTAAGTCTGAAGTATTATTTTTTCTCTTTTTACGAATTTCATCCATTAATTGATTTATGTCTTCTTTGTATTCGTTAACTAATACATTAGAAAAATCATCAATAGGAAAATGCTGGATAAAACTTGTTAATTCAGAATTGATGTGTATATTTTGTAATAATTCAGGAGAGGGTCTTATATTTTTTTTAATAAATATATCCGTGAGGAAACTTGAAAATTTATAATAATAATCAGATTTTTTAGGTATGCGATCTAAAAAACTAATAAACGTAGGAATGTTATTTGAATTTGAAATAATTTGGAAATTTTTTTGAATAAATTGAAAAAGTATAGTTACTTCAGGAGAAGAAAATTTATCTTTTTTCAAAGAAATGCTGGCGTTTTTAAAAAGACGATCGTAACAAATTCTTTCTATATGTTCAGCAAATACTTTTTCACTACTATCGCTACTACTAACACCTATTTTTATTTGAGGACAGATATTTATATAATCATTTAATTTTTTTGCATTTACCATGATGTAAGCATAATGAATATATTTAGTTAATTCTGCAAAAACTTTATGTTTTCCTATTTTAGTATTTAATTCTATTATTAAATCCTGAGGAATGGCATTTTTTTCTAAGGAAAAATATAGTGTTAGAATTTTTTTTGCGATACTAATTTCTTCATTTGTTGGTGTAGTCTCTTTTATTAAAGATGCGACCAACTTATGTAAATGTGTAATTGAAAATATAGGATCAGTAATAGTAATAGGAGACCCATTAATGTTATTAGTTGTTTTTGCTCCCTTATTATTGTTAACACTGTTATCATTACTATCACTACTGTCATCATTATTATTTATATTATTTGCATAGGTGACATCTGAAATTTTTTGAGCATAGGTGGCATTTGTTAATTGAATAGGAAAAGAAAAAATGGAGAATAAAATTAAAATCTTAAAGAGCAAATTTTTATTAAACATAAGATATTTTTGGTTAAAGTAAAAATTATTATTTTTAAAGCGGCCTGAATCTTTCTTGAATTTCATTAAGTTTTTTTAAAATTTCATTCAGCACTGCTTTTTTATCATCTGGAACTACCAAGGATAGATTCTTTATATAAGAACTAACTTCACTTAGATATGTAAAATCCTTTATTTGATTATTTTTTATTGACTCAAAAACATCATTTACTGCCTCTGCAATTTCTTGAAAATGATCACCATCTCTAAAAGAAAGTTTTTGTATAGAAGCTCCTTCTGCAATTTGAGCTAGATGCCTTTGTAGTTTGAACATTGGACCTGCAATTTTATGTGCCTGGAAAATACAAACTGTAAAAACTACTAAGATGAAACAAATTTGATAGAGAGCTAAAATAAATAAAAGTTGAGTTTCATTATTTGAAAATGAATTCATGGTACTTGAAGAACTGTTATTGAATGCCATATTTTTAAATAATTCGTAAATTGTTAATGGATATATCAAACTAATAAGAAAAACCAATGATGAGATGAAGGTGCTGAGTTTTAACTGGAATTTTGGATTAATTAAGTAAATCGATCTTTTATAAAACACGATCAGAATACTCCTAAAACATCTTTGTTTTTTATAAATTTAATTATAACTGTTAAATATAATTAAACTTCTTATTTTTTTATCTCATGTATATTATATTAATACTAGTCAATAATTTGTTAAATACAAAAATTGTATTTTTAGATGGTGCTACAATGAATATTTTAGAAATTATAGAAGAACAAGTATATTTAGAATTTACTGGAGTAATAAATATATTATTGAAAAAGAATAGAGTATTTGTAGGAGTTATACTTTTTCAAAATGGTCAAATAATTCATGCAAAACTACAAAATCTCATAGGAAAAAATGCTTTGTTCGAGATAATTCGTAATGAAAATATTAATAATGATTTGTTGTTTTTTATAGAACCGGAAATAGTGGATGATTCTGTTAGGACTATAGATATCACCTTTGAGGAATTAAAAGACAATATTGACACCAATATTTCTTTAATTCCTTCAAGTTCTTCAATTCCATTGCAAGAGATAAATAAATTAAAAATAAGTGATGAGAAAATGAATATTCGAAAGGATTTTGTTTGGGATGGTGAAAAGATTCTTGCAAATGAATTTGATATTCTTTGTATACTTTCAGACTACAGTGAATTAACAGAAGTTTACAAGTATTCTCCTTATTCCGAAGAGGAGACAACAAAAATTTTAGATTCATTGAAACAAAAAAATGCATTGGAAATTGTATAATAAATATACAGCGTCTAAAATGTATGCATTCATCTATAGATAAAACGGTTTTAAAGAAAATAATTGTTTTCATAAATAGCTATTATTAAAGAGAAATAATCTTGTCGTAAAAATAGACATGACAAAAAAAAATGGCATGTCTATTGCAACCTAAATGTCCTATTAGATAAATGTATTTGAAAGGATAATGGGTAGTTATGAAAGGATTGTTTTCTTTTATTTCCTATGAAAAAAAGAATAAAACAAGCTTTATATTAATAACTGCCATAGTGTTATTAGTATGTGCAAAGCTTATAATATCAGATCTTAGTTTTTATTCTCCTAATTTTGCCTATGGTAATTTTGATTTTAAAACAAAAATAAATTTACGTTTAGATGATGTAAATAATAAACCAGGACGATCATTAGCATCTTTTTATCTTGAAAATGAATCATTAATGAATGCTTATTCTAAAAATCTTATTGGAGATATGAAAAATTTTTTAAATGGTGAATGGATTTTATACAAAATAATAAAAGATGAAGGTCCGATCTTAAGTGATAATCTAAGAGTAAAAATTAAAATAGTAGGTTATGCTAATGTAGGAAAAAATAAAGTACAAATTGAGGCCTTAAATGTAAAAGGAAGTACTCATAAACTTAATAATAAAATATTTGCACTTGTTTCATATAACAAGTTAATTGATGATAAATTATTTTCAGATGAAATAGGACTCTGGCGCGAAGTGAGTCTAGCAGATTCCGAAAATACTGAATTTGTTTATCTTAAAAAAATATTTAAAAAAGATAATAATGATAATAAAGATAATAATATTAAAGATAAAAAAAATAAATCAAATGAAAAACCTTCAATTGCTAGTAATAGTATCAATGGAAACAGCAATAACACTAACACTAACACAAGCATTAATATTAAAGACAATGAATTTCAATTAATTGAAGTTACAGCTAAAAGTAAAATCATAGATGTAATTAAGAGTGGAGGTGCAACTGGTTCATTAAAGATGGATGAGAATTTGATAAAATCTCTTGATACAAACTTTGATTTTGAAGGAAATGAGGTATCGATTAACATAAGCAACACCAAATTAATTAATAATTACTTCTATTATTTTATTGATAATGGACAGCAATCAGTTAGTGGGGCCATAAATCGTTTTGGAGAGGATGAATACATAATTACTCTAGTAAATGGTCCTTATAGTGGTGTGAAATTAAAATTTGCAACCAACAAAAAAATCAATTCTATAATGGCCGAATCTAATAATAATGCGAAAAATATGAATGGTGTTGCATTTGAAGATACTTCTGCCATAACAGATCAAAATATTAACAATGTAAATATAAGTGCTAGTAATATTCAATTAATAAACAACGATAGCAATAATAACAGCAATAATGATGATAGAAATTTTGGAGCGGCAGTAGAAAACAATAAAGAGCGAGATCAAATTGTAAATACAGAAGAAGCTGTAATTATTCAAAATGAACTTTTAACATCCAGATATGAAGAAATGAAAGCAATGTCTTTTAGTGAAGGAAGTGTTGGCGACCAATCAACAACATCATCTGCATTTCGCTTTTAATACCTCGGTGAAAATTGGTACCACTTGAAAAAGATCTCCTACAATTCCATAATCTGCCTTAGAAAAAATTGGAGCATGAGCATCTGTGTTTATGGCCACAATATATTTTGAGGTTCTCATCCCAGCTAAGTGTTGGATGGCCCCAGATATACCGCAAGCGATATACAGTTCAGGTGAAACAGTTTTTCCTGTTTGACCTACTTGCATAGAGTGATGAGCGTATCCTGAATCTACAGCTGCACGAGATGCTCCTACACTTGCACCAAGTTGATTGGCCATCTCATGAAGGAATTTAAAATTCTCTGCATTTTTCATGGCCCTACCACCAGAGATAATAATTTTGGCCTCAGTAAGATCCAATTTTTCACTAGCACTTTTTATAATTTCATTAACTTTATATCTCAACTGATTGAAAGAAAGACTGACATTAACTAACTCCCCTGTTCCCACTCGAGGAGAAGGATTTACTGGCAAAGAGTTTGGTCTTATTGTGATCAAGTAAGGTTTAGGATTATTATCTAAGGGAATTACATTTGCTAAACATTTTCCTGCAAATAGTGGGCGTGCAAATGTCAAGTTAGATCCATCGATATCAATTTTAGTAACATCACTTATCATTGCAGATTTAAATGTAGCAGATATTATTGGAAAGAAATCTCGACTCTTCGAGGTTAGACCTGCGAAGACAAATTTGTAAGTATTGTTTTTTATTATATCTGATATGGCCCTTGCAAAACCTTCGGGAGAATAATTTGCCAAGAGGTTAGATGGATCATCTATTGCATAAATTTTATTAGCACCAAGATTTTTTAGTTGTTCTTGATTGCTGCTATTAACTTTTCCAATAACTACAACATCAGTTCCGACCACACTCAAGTTGCTTAGAACTTGTTTGCTAACATCACGTATTTCACCATGGTGATTTAATTCAGTAAATATTAATATATTGTTATTCATATTATTTGTTCCTTAAATGTTTGTTGTTTAAAATTTTTATTTGCCAATAACCTTTGCTTCATTTTTTAAAAGATTAAAAACTTCTTCAACTAAAACACGTCCCTTATTGGCGTCTCCTTCAGGGTAAGTATATTTTTTCCCCGGAGCTTTCTCTGGAGGATGATAGAAATTACGATATTCAATTCTTTTATCATTATCATTGATATCTAAATCTTGCAGAGAATATGTAATTAAATTTTTCTTTTTTGCTTTCATAATACCAGGAAGCGAGGGGTATCTTGGAACATTTAGGCCTTTATTGCAGGAACAACAGACAGGGAGTTCAAGATTGTATATTTCAATAGTGCCACCTTCAATTTCTCTTTTTAACTCTACTTTAAAAAAGCTACCATCGCTTAATGCCTTACTTCCGGCTGATTCTTTAGTTAGGTTAAATGAAACAATTTGAGATATGGAGGGGAATTCAAACATCTGAGCTAGCATTTGTGGCACTTGAAAATTATCATAATCAATTGACTGTTTTCCAGCTAAAATTAAATCAACTGGTTTTTGAGATTTATCTATGGCCCTCTTTAATGCTAAGGCCGTAGGGTATGGTGGAAGATTTTCTTTAGCATCTACTAGAATTGCCTCGTCAGCTCCCATGGCCAGTGCGGTTCTTAAAACTTCAGTAGAAGGATTGGTTGCGCCTACTCTTACTGCAATCACATTAATTCCAGTTTTATAATGATCTTTTATTAATAGTGCCTGCTCTAAAGCAAATTCATCATATGGATTCATAATCCATTTTATATCTTTTGTTTCAATATAAGTGTTATCACTTTTTAATTCAATTTTGGTCTCAGTATCTGGGACTTGTTTGATACATACAAATATGTTCATTTTCTTCTCCTCTTATAATTTAATTAAAAAATTTATTTTTTATTTTTTATCTATTGATATTTATAATACTTATCTTATTTATATAGGAGAGGCATTACCTTTAGCACTCTCGTAAATATTTTTTAAAGTTGTTATGTTGTCACTATTTTCAAGTAATTTTTTATAAAATGGTAGTTCCATAAGAGGCAAGAATACAAAATTACGCTCATGCCATCTTGGGTGTGGTAAGGTAACTATAGGATCATCGATTTTTAATAAATCATAAAAAATGAAATCAATATCTATTATTCTTGGTCCTTTAATTACATCTCCTACTTCATTTCGGATCCGTTTTCTACCTAAATCATTCTCTATTTTTAACAATTCTTGCATAATTTCTTGAGGACCGCAGAATTTTTTTCCTATATTATTCTTACAATTAAAACCATCAAATTCTAGCATTTGATTATAAAAGAATGGTTGCTGCAAATAATCTACTGGATCTGATTTATAAATTCTACTTAAAGCACGTAAAATAAATATTTTTTCCAATTCTTCTCTGGCACGAGTAAGATTTTCTATGCGATCACCTAAATTACTTCCAGTAGAAATTATTATTGTCATTAAAAATTATCTCGCAGGAGTTTCTTTTTCACAATTTTCAATTTCCTTGAGAGATTCAAGGTAGCTACTTTCTTCAAGTTGAAAGAGCACTCTTTGATATTCAAAAGTACTTTGTTCGGCATGTTTATTTAAATCAGTTTCTTTTATAGGAGATGTTTTAACATTTTTTGCAATACTAACTTTATCTCCACTTCTATATTCATCTAATATTTTCATATATTCTTTATAATTTTTATTAATTTCTTTTAGATATTTTTTATTTTCAGCAGCACTTTTATTTAAATTCAAACAAAGTTTTGAGTATCTTTCAAATGATACCTCTTCTCTCTCTTTTGCTTCTAAATATAATTCTTCAAATTTTCTAAGCTCTTTTTGAACAAACTTCTTTGCTTGTGCCTCTTTTAATTTCGCTAACGCAGAGACTCTTCTAGATTTTGAACTCTCACACTCCTCTTTGATAATTTCTAAATCTTTTTGTGAAGAGATCATTTTAATTTTGTATGCTAAGGCATTTTTTAAGGAAAGAATGAAACTATCATTTGTTTGAATGAGATCTGGTTTTTTTGTATATTTTGCTTGGTAAATTGGTAGAGCAGTATCCTTAGGTTGCGAAGGGGGACCCTTTACTCCACAAGCAGTAAGAAGAAAAGTAATAATAAGAAGAAAAGAAAAGAAAATAGTAGTATTGGTATTTAATCTAAAATTCCAATTACCATTCAAATTAAAATTCAAATGAAAAACCTATGTTTAATAAATCAGTACCTACGTCTGCTCTAACAAACCAACCGGGTACAAGTCTTTTTAACAAAGTTACACCATATACAATACTTTTTTTTTCAATATTATTAACTAAATCTGGTTCAGCATTCCGTTCATCATCCCTATTTTTTTTCTTGTCGCCAACCAAAGCATCATCTCCCCCCCTCTTTTCTCCCGCCCCTTCACAAGAGGCCTTTACTATTTGATATCCTAAATATGGTAGGACATAAGAATAAAATGGAACTGCGAATGAATATTTTAAACGAAAAATCATATTTTGCGCTTTAGTGTCAAGGTCAGTAGCTGGAAAAGATTTCATTGTACTCTGTCCATATAGCGCTTCCGCCCAAAAATTATCACGAAGTTGATAAGCCCATTCAAGATTCCAATGAGCATATCTCTTAGTGGCGCCATCTGCACCAGTTGCTGGCAGTAGACCGTAACCTCCAGCGATCATATTATCAGTTTTTAGTGATCGTTTTCCTTTTTCTTCACTGGCCTCATCAGAATCATCAGTAGAGTTATCGCTTAAAAGATCTTTTTCAGAGAGCACTTCGGAATTAAAATCATCTTTTGTTTCGTCGATAGGCTGTTTAGAAGAAGCGGCCTTAATGGCATCTGCTTTTCGTTTTTTTTCATTTAGATAATAAGTATCATCTCCTTTTAAAATTTTAATATTACTATTTGCTTTCAATGTATTCCAATTAGCTATCGAATAGATTTTTGTAATCTTAATTCCTGCTTGATTTTCTTTAACTTTGGCCACTAGAGCGCGAGCAATTAATTGATCATTTCGTATAATGGTAATGTAATCCCCTGGAGTGATATCTTTATTATCATTGGTAATAATAAATATTTTTTGAGAGGAACCTATTTTAACTATTTTTTCATTAAATAGATTGTCACTACTTAGAGAAGAATCAGAAGAATCAGATGAATCAGCAGAATCAATTGATTTTGAATTTTTGCTATCCTCATTGGCATCGTCATCACTATCTATTGTATCAACTGCAGAGGCCGCGTATACATTCATACTTATATTCATATTTATATTTGCAATCTTAAAATCAAACACCATTAACGGACTAAAAAGATTAATTAATAAAAAAAGTATGTTGATTAATTTTGTCTTTGATTTAATGTTCATAGGATTATTTTAGCATCACCCGATATTAATTGCCTCAATAAAAAAAGAAAAAAAATCTAAATAAAATATAAATATTAACGATAAATACCTATGAAAGAAGCAAAATGGATATAAATAATATTATCAAAAAAACTCAAGGTATTTTTTATGTACTTTAATTTTAAAAAATTTAGTGTAAAAAAAATATGTGTATTTATTTTATTAATTCTTGTGGTGGTGAACTTAGGTTCATGTTCTATATTTAATAAGAATAAAAAAGGAAAGAGAAACGCTAATGCAATATCCTCGCAAGAATCAAATAGCAGTAGTGGTATAAGTAGCAAAAATAGTAAAAAGAATGGTGACAGCAATGATGACAGCAATTTAGCGATGAATCTTGCTGGAACAGATAGCATAACCGAAGAGATAAAAATTGGAAGTAGTAAGAATAGTAAAAGCATTGAAGAGGATCCCTTATTTGTAGTTGACGAGAGCATGGAAAATAGATCTCCTGCTGCGGCGGCCGGTGCGGAAAAAAGCTCAACTGTTACCAGTAAAGGTAAGGGTGGTGGAATAGGTGAGTATACTGTAGGCAAGGGAGAAACATTGATGTGGGTTGCTTTTAAAATATATGGAAACTATAATAAATGGAAAAGCATAGCGAAATTAAATGTTGGAAAAGTAAAAAAGGGTGAAATTCTTAAAGAAGGAATTGTTTTACAATATAAAAAACCCCAAAAAGAGTTTACTTGGGAACCAAACGGCGAACCTTATCTAGTTAGGCCAGGTGATACTTTAGGTAAAATTTCCAAAAAAGTGTATGACACAATTAAAAGGTGGAAAGAAATATGGAACAACAATAAGTTGATGATCAAAAATCCAAATATTATTTTTGCTGGCTTTACTTTATATTATGTTCCATCAGAAAAAGGTAATATTGCTAAAGTTGATACTAACGCTAATGTTGAAACTGATGTTGCATCAACTGTGGCCCAAACAGATACCCCCGTTGAGTCTGAAGTTAATAGCGAAATTGAGAATGAAAAATAAAATGTATTTAAATACATTTAAATACATTTAAACACATTTTATAGATACATGATAAAAACAATTTAAAATCGATTGCCACTCCTCCTCCTCATTGGATATTATATAACTGCATAAAAATATGACATTGTGAAAATAAAAAATAACAATATGAGATTTATCTTTATAAAAGATTCCTTAGCTCGTTTTTTATTCATTGCTATTACTACAGTTCTTTGCTTATCCTCGTGTTCGTTTTTAAAACGGAATGTTATCGAAAAATATGAGGATAAGCAGATTGTTACCAAGGGATATGAATATATCAATAAAGATGATTATATTGATCATCTAGCATACTTAGAGAAAGCTTATTTAAATACCCCTGGCGTGGAGATAGTTAATATTAAAAAAGAAGATTTGGATTATCTTCAATCAATTTTTAAAAGAGTGGCCAGAAATAATGAGCTTTTAGTAAAAGAAAATGTCATTCCTAATATTTATATCATAAAAAATAATACTCCTTTCTACTTTTCATTACCGAAGGGAACAATTTTTTTATCATTAGGTTTATTTCAAAAACATATTTCTAATGAAGGGGATTTGGTCTCAGTATTATCCTTTGAGTTTTTAAAAAGTTATAACAATGTTTATGAAGCAAATATGATTATACCTAAAGGTTTTATAAGCACGGAGAGACTTATTTCTTTAACTAGAGTTTCTTTAACGGAAAAATTAAAAATTAATAATTGGATGTATTATATATTAAAACGATCAGGATATGATCCTTATATTTATTTAACCTGGATTCAGCAAATAAATAAGAAAACTCTAGATTTTGCTCCATTGTTAGGAGATCTAAAAGATATTACTCGTGAAGAAATTGAATACAAAAATTTATTAATTGGGAAAGGCCTAGAAAATAGACTTACTAATATAAAAACAAATTCCTCTAGAGATTATTATAGATTTATTTATGATATTAAAAAAATTGAGTAATTGAGTAATTGAGTAATTGAATAACTGAGTACCTGAGTAATTGTTCTAGTGTTAAGTTTATAAAACGATAAAACCATAGGTTTATAATATGAATATTAATTTTGAATTATCAGAAGAAATGAAAAATTTTTTAAATCTAACAGATGTTTCACGAATTATTGGAGATGACCCCTATGAAATTAATCTATTGACCGGCGATGCTTCTGGGCGAACATATTATCGATTAAAAACAAAAGGGAGTGATAGTAAAAGTTTTGTTTTATGTAAGGATAAAACTAATGTTCAAAATATTGAGAGTTATGATTTTTGGGAGGTCTATAATTTTTTTAAAAAAAATGGCATTCGTGTACCGGAAATCTATCATGTAGATATTAAAAAAGGGTTCCTTTTAGAGGAAGATTTAGGAGACATGTCATTACTTTCATATATGTCTACTATTTCCTCTATACAAGAGGAGTATAATATTTATGAAAATTGTTTGGATTTATTAATTAAAAGTCAATCTCAAGTTAAACCTCAAGTTAAACCTCAAGTTAAGGCCAAAAAAGATTTAGAAGTAAAGTATCGTTTTGCTGATCGCTTTTTTGATAAAGATAAATATCAATATGAAATTGATTTTACTGCTAAGAATTTTATTGAAAGATTTTTAAACGTGAAATTTTCAGATATTGAGAGTGAAATTTTTAATAATGCTTTTTCTAAAATAATTAATATTTTATCTGAACAAAAAATGTTTTTTACTCATAGGGATTTTCATTCAAGAAACATTATGGTGAAAAATTCAGAACTGGTATTGATTGATTTTCAAGATGCTAGAATGGGCCCATTACAATATGATTTAGTATCCTTGCTTGATGATTGCTATTATTCTTTAGATGAAGAAAATCATCAGCAATTAATTAAATATTATTGGCATAATTTTGCTCAGGAAGAGTGCGATTGTTCTTTTGATGTTTTTAATGAGATTTATTGTTATATGGCAGTTCAAAGAATTTATAAGGCCATAGGAAGTTTTGCTTATATTTATTATAATAAAAATTCTCCTAAATATCTTGTTAATATTGGAAGAGCAATGGAACGATTAAGATTTTTCCTTTCTAACTCAGATGATTTTGAGTTGGCCAAAGAACTTTTAAGTATTAAACAAATTCTTTTTAAATATTATTATGGAAATTAAAAGAGCATTACTTCTTGCTGCAGGAATGGGCACAAGAATGGGTAATATTGGCAAAATTTTACCAAAAGTATTGTGGCCTGTTTTTGAAAGAACTCTGCTTGAATTACAAATTAAGTATTTAAAATCTATTGGTATTGAAGAAATATATATAAACACTCATCATTGTCATGAACAAATAAAAAATTTTGTAAAAAAACATAGAAAAGAAGAGGAAGAAGGAGGTGATGATGAATCACTATTTAAAAATACATTTTTTATTCACGAACCTACCTTGTTAGATATCGGAGGAGCAATTCATAATGTTGCAAGTTTAAAGCAAATTGACTATCAAGGGTTTTTGTTAGTAGTAAATTCAGATCAATTTTTATGTTCAAATTTTAAATTGATAACATCACATTTAAAATACTCACATTTAAATTACTCACATTTGAGGTACAAATATTTTAGATGAACTGTCTTGATAATTGGCCACTGTTTTAAAAAATTTTGTAGGTCCCGGAAAAAAATATTTCTTTATATTTGTTAAATTTATTATTGAAACACCAGAATAGGTGTAGTATTCACCA